>CADBVL010000031.1:0-8980 GCA_902798015.1 uncultured Bacteroidales bacterium | reverse complement strand
ATCCATTATGACGTACAGCTCTTCGGTGGCGTCGTTTTGCACCAGGGTAAGATCGCCGAGATGGCGACAGGTGAAGGTAAAACCCTTGTGGCTACTCTGCCGGTGTACCTTAACGCCTTAACCCACGAAGGTGTGCACGTCGTAACCGTCAACGATTACCTCGCTAAACGTGATAGCGAGTGGAACGGTCCGATCTATATGTTCCTCGGCTTGACGGTCGATTGTATCGACAAGCACAAACCCAATTCTGATGAACGCCGTAAAGCTTACGCCTGTGATATCACGTTCGGTACGAACAACGAGTTTGGTTTCGACTACCTGCGTGATAACATGGCTACTTCGCCACTCGATCTCGTACAGCGCGGACATAACTTCGCCATCGTCGATGAGGTGGACTCCGTCTTGATAGACGATGCCCGTACCCCGTTGATCATCTCCGGTCCTGTACCCCGTGGAGAGGACCAGATGTTCGATGAATACAAAGATCGTGTGGCGCAACTCGTGCGTACACAAACGACCCTGACGACCAAACTGCTCGCTGAAGCGAAAGCCAAAATGGGCTCTGATGACGAGAAAGTGCGCGAAGAAGGCGAACTGGCTCTCTTCCGTTCGTTCAAAGGTATGCCGAAATCCAAGGCGCTCATCAAATATCTCTCCGAACCCGGTATCAAGGTGCGTATGCAGAAAACCGAAGAGTTCTACCTGCAAGAGAACGAGAAAAACATGCATATCGCGACCGACGAACTCTATTTCGTCATCGATGAGAAGAACAAATCGATCGAACTCACCGACAAAGGTATCGATGCCCTGACAGGTTCTACCGATGACCCTAATTTCTTCGTCCTGCCGGATGTAGGTTCTGAAATGGCGGAGGTGGAGAACGAGACCTCTCTCGCCCCCGAACAGAAACAGCAGAAGAAAGACGATATCCTTACCAATTACAGCATCAAGTCCGAGCGCGTACACACCGTACACCAACTGCTCAAAGCCTATACACTCTTCGAGAAAGATGTAGATTACATCATCGACAACGGAGAAGTGAAGATCGTCGATGAGCAGACTGGACGTGTGATGGAAGGTCGCCGCTGGTCGGACGGCTTGCATCAGGCAGTGGAAGCCAAGGAAAACGTCAAAGTGGAAGGAGCCACGCAGACGTTTGCAACCATTACTCTCCAGAACTACTTCCGTATGTACAACAAACTCTCCGGTATGACCGGTACCGCTGAGACCGAGGCAGGTGAGTTCTGGAATATCTACAAACTCGACGTAGTTGTCATCCCTACCAACAAGCCTATCGCCCGCAACGATATGAATGACCGTATTTACCGCACCAAACGCGAGAAATACAATGCCGTCATCGACGAGATACAGAATATGGTGGAGCACGGTCGTCCTGTACTCGTAGGTACTACCTCTGTCGAGATTTCTGAGTTGTTGAGCAAGATGCTCCGTCTCCGTCATATTCCGCATAATGTCCTCAATGCCAAACTGCACCAACAGGAGGCGCAAGTCGTTGCGGAGGCAGGACGTGCCGGCGTAGTGACCATCGCCACCAACATGGCGGGCCGTGGTACGGATATCAAGTTGACGCCCGAGGTGAAAGAGGCCGGAGGTCTCGCCATCATCGGTACAGAGCGTCACGAGAGCCGTCGTGTGGACCGTCAGTTACGCGGTCGTGCAGGACGTCAGGGTGACCCGGGATCGTCTGTCTTCTACGTCTCGCTGGAAGATGACCTGATGCGTATGTTCGGTTCTGACCGTATAGCCAGCGTCATGGACAGAATGGGCTTCCAGGAGGGAGAAATGATTGAGCATAGCATGATCTCCAGTTCCATCGAGCGCGCACAGAAGAAAGTGGAGGAGAACAACTTCGGTATCCGTAAGCGACTCATCGAATACGATGATGTCATGAACCAGCAGCGAAACCTCATCTACGCAAAGCGTAAACATGCCCTCATGGGAGAGCGCATCGGCGTGGATATCACCAACATGATCTATGAGACAGCGGAGAATATCTTCGCTGAGGCTCGCGCGATGAATGACTACGAGGGACTCAAATACGACGTCATGCAGACCTTCGCTATCGAACCTCCGTTCGATGAGGAAGAGTTCAATCGCGGACGCAAGAACGAACTGAGCGAGCAACTCGCAGAGGCGGCTCTTGAGAGTTTCAAACGTCGTATGGACAAGCTCACGCAAGTAGCCGATCCGGTGATCCAACAAGTGTATGAGACCAAGGGTCAGATGTACGAGAATATCCTTATCCCGATTACGGACGGCAAACGCGTCTATAACATCGCCGTGAACCTCAAGCAGGCGGCTGAGACGCATTGCAAAGAGGTGGTCAAGGAGTTTGAGAAACGCATGTTGCTCTTCGTCATCGATGACGAGTGGAAAGAACATCTCCGTCAGTTGGATGATCTCAAGCAGTCCGTGCAGAACGCGTCCTACGAGCAGAAAGACCCGCTGTTGATCTATAAACTCGAGTCGTTTAATATCTTCAAGGGCATGCTCGATAACTTCAACCGCCGGGCAATCGCTATCCTGCTGCGCGGACAAATCCATCAACAGGAACCCGATCGCGTGCAGCAGGCACAGCAACAACGTCGTCAGGACTATAGCCGATACCGCACGCAGAAAGATGCGGTACAGCAGGCGGCACAAGCTTCGGGCGCAGCCGCGGCTGCTGGTAGGGACACACGTGAGAACGCGCGTCCCGAACCGATACACGTGGACAAGAAACCGCGTCCGAATGATCCATGCCCGTGCGGTAGCGGAAAGAAGTATAAACAATGTCACGGCAAATTGAACGCCGGTGTTTAAACGCTTTGCGATCATATTAACCTTTGTCTGTGCCGCCATGAATATGACGGCACAGCAGTTATATACCGACACCTTCCGGTTGAACGACCAGAAGATGACGGTGGACATGGACTGGCTCTTGTTGGACATGGTAGCGCAGCAGAGTGCACAGTTACAAGCGCGCGATACAATAATGATGTCGGACACCACCCTCATGATAGATTCCATCGGCCTGACGGATACCCTGACACTCGCCGAGCGGATAGCGCTTGACTCGATCGAACGCGAACTCAGAGAAATCGATTCGCTGCGCGCGATGAATGCCGAACTGGTGATCAAGACCGTTGAGCATGTCCCTACAATCCAAGTGGAGAAATCATGGATCAAGGATGAGGAAGAAGACCGTAACGACGTGCTCCGTTCGATCCGGGACATGAAGACGCACTGGAGACACGAAGGAACGGTAATGCTGCAAATAACCCAGAACTACGTCACCCCCAACTGGTACCAGGGCGGTTCGTCTTCCTTTGCAGGACTCGCGATTCTTAAAGGGTATATCAATTATATCACGGAGCGCTTCACGTGGGAGAATACCGGCGAATGGCGCGGCGGCTGTTCGACCATCTCTGCCGACAGTCTGCACAAGGTCAATACCACGGACGACCTGTTACGTCTGTACTCCAAAGCCAACTACCGGATCGTTCCTACGCTCTTCGGCTCGGTGTCCGCAGAAATAGAAACGCGCCTCTTGCCGACGTATAAGTCCAATTCGAAAGAATTGAAAAGCGGACCCTTCTCACCGTTTCGCTTCAATGCCGCCTTGGGTCTGGACTACAAACCTGTTCCGGGGCTGAGTATATCCTTCTCGCCGCTGTCCTATAAGGTGATACATATTATGGATACTGCGCGCGTGAGGGTGCAGGACTACGGCTTGATGCCGGGAACGAAGACAATGCATAACATTGGTTCGTCTTTGCGCTTGGAGTATAACTGGAGACCCGTGCGTGAGTTCGCGATGGAGATGCGATTCTTTACCTATACGAACTACCACTACGTAGAACTGGACCTGGAGGTGAACTGCGACTTTATTATTAACCGCTGGCTCACGGCGAGACTGACGCTCCATCCGCGTTATGACACTTCGGTAATCTTAGAAGGGGATAAGCACGCAAAAATCCAGTTCCGTGAACTGCTATCCATCGGTTTTGCGCATAAGTTCCATTAGAGCTTACGGGTGATGGGTTACGACTCGCACAACTCGCATAGTTGCTGCCATCGTACATAACCCTCGTGGCCGTATTTCCAGATGTTGTATTTGATTTTGTCGAGACTCACCTCTTCGCCGAGGTGGCTCTTGCTGTAGAATTTATCGGCGTAACAGATGATTTTCTCTTCGAGACTCTGCGGACAATAATCGCGTTCGGGGATAGGCAGCTCTTCGCGCTCTACTTGCTCAATCGTGATACCTGCGCCCGTGTGGCGTTCCGCGACCAACGCGTGTTTCGGAAAACCTTCCTGACGAAGTAGCTCTGCTCCTAAGAATCCGTGCTCGATGTATTTGTGCGGACCTTTGCAGTAGATCTTCGGGGCATCGCAGAAGATAATCCCGATATCGTGCAACATCGCCGCCTCTTCGACAAACTGCCGGTCCACCAGTCCCTGCTCCGTCCATTGAGGATGGGCATCGACGATGCGCAATGCACGATCTGCCACCTGACGGCTGTGCGTCAAGAGGATATGCCGTAACTCCGGCTGCCCGGCATAATACTTGTCTATGAGAGAAAGGAAATCCGTAATTTTTAATTTTTAATGTATTCCATTGAGGAACGACCGCGCGTCCATTCTTTTCTTTCCGGGGACCTGCAACTCCAGAATCCGCACCGCCCCTTCCTTACACGGCACGATGATATCTCCCTTCCCTTCACGGGTGAAGAGCTCTGCTCGATCGGACTGCCGGTGGCCGTCCGTAGAACATTGCTGGGGGTAGGCTTCTACCTCATACACCTTCACGTTCTCAAACTTCTGCCCGTTGATTTCCAGATTACACCATGCTGCAGGGTAGGGACTGAGACCGCGCACGAAGTTATGTACCTCCTCGGCGGTCTTCTCGTCATATCGTATCTCGCAGTCTTCTTTGAAGATCTTTGGCGCAGGACGCAGGTTGGCTATCTCCGGTTGCGGCGTCGTCGGAACGGCGATACCTTTGTTCTCGCAGTCGATAATCAAATCCACGGTGCGGGTTACTAAACCCGTTCCCATCGCCATCAACCGGTCATGCACGGAACCCACGTTCTCGTCGGGACCGATAGGAATTCGTTCCTGCAGAATCATGTTACCCGTGTCAATCTCATGCTTGAGCAGGAAGGTCGTGGCACCCGTCTCTTGGTCGCCGTTCATGACCGCCCAGTTAATCGGTGCAGCACCGCGGTACTGCGGAAGTAACGAGGCATGGAGGTTGAAGGTACCCAAGCGCGGCATGGCCCATACGACTTCCGGCAACATACGGAAGGCCACCACAATCTGCAAGTCCGCATGGTAACTGCGCAACGCTTCTATAAACGCCTCGTCTTTGAGTTTCTCGGGTTGTAGCACCGGCAGTCCCACCGACAACGCGTATTTCTTCACGTCGGAGAACTGCATCTGGTGTCCGCGTCCTGCTGGCTTGTCCGGCATCGTGACAACCGCCACGACGTTATAACCGCCTTCTACCAAGGCCTGCAAACTCGCCACCGCAAACTCCGGCGTACCTAAATACACTATACGTAAATCTTTCTTTGTCATAAACTATAAACTCAATAAACGTGCGAAGCACAATACACCTTCTAAACTTTCTCTCTATATTTAGGATCAATAGAAACAGGCTGCTTCTCCACCACCGGACTCAGCGGTCGCATAAACGCGCGTATGATAAGGAAGAGACCAAGAATAACAAACGGCAGACTCAACCACTGACCCATGTTCAGCAGATGATCCGCTTCGAAGGCCTCTTGGTTGTTCTTGATGAACTCCAGGCAGAAACGCGTGGCAAAGACAATCTCGAGGAACACACCCAGCAGCAGTCCTTCACGTCTGCGCGCGTCGGTATAAAGGTACAACGGCAACGTCACTGTAAACGCCACAAGGCAGTACAGCATCTCGTATATCTGGGTCGGATGGCAAGGCACCGTCTGTCCGTCACGCACGAAGATAAAACCCCACGGCAGGTCGGTCGGACCACCGTAAATCTCGCTGTTGAACAAGTTGCCCAAGCGTATCAACGCACCCGTGATACATACACCGATACACAGGCGGTCAAGGATCCACAACCAACTCGTGCCGAACTGAGGATAACGGCTGAACTTGAACTTATTGAGCAGGATTGCCGCGATGATCAGTCCTATCGCACCGCCGTGACTGCTAAGACCGCCTTCCCATATTCTGATAAGCCATAAAGGGTTTTCTATATACGGATTGCGGTACGTGAATTCCCACCCGAAGAGATGCCAGGGCTCGCCGTATTGGTGCCATTCATAGAACCAGCAGTGACCCAGACGCGCACCGATGATCACACCCGCTGCCATCCAGAAAAACAACTGATCGGCCCATTCTGCCGGACAATGTTCGCGTTTGTACATCTTCTCGTTAATCGCCCAACATACATACAAACCGATGGCCCATAACAAGCCATACCAACGTATTCCTCCGTCGCCGAAGTGTATCAACACCGGATCAACATTCCATGTTATAAAATCGAATACCATGATTCGTTCATTCGTTAAACGTTACTTCCCCCAATTCAACTTATTGCGTAGACTCTTCAGGAAACCGTTATCGCCGATCTGTACTACCTTCGTCGTGTAGGGAGCACGCTCAATGTGCAGACTCATGTCTGTGCTGAGCGTCTGGCTGCGACCGTCCACGGACACCATGAACGAGTCGTAACGACTGCTGATACGGAGGTCTATCTTCCATTCGTCCAGGATGATGATCGGACGTACGGTCAGACTGTGCGGCGCAATCGGCGTGAGGATGATGCCGCGCGACTGCGGAACGAGTAACGGACCGCCGATAGACAGATTGTATGCCGTACTTCCCGTCGGCGTGGCGATGACCAACCCGTCGGAATGGTACGTGTGCAACAACTCGCCGTTGATCTTCGTCTCGATGGTCAGCATGTTCGTCAGACCTTGCTTGAGAATAGCAATCTCGTTCAGCGCATTCGGCGACAGGATCAGTCCTTCGCGAGCTATGCCGTCTTTATCAAGAACGGTGAGACTCAGCAACGAGCGCTGCTCAATCGTGTACTGACCTTCGATGAGTTGTTTGAGAATATCATCCAGGTCGTCTGTCTGCACTTCGGCGAGAAAACCCAAATGCCCGCAGTTCACACCGAGGATAGGGATATTCTTGTCGCCTACCGCAGCTGCGGTCGTCAGAAACGTACCGTCACCGCCTACCGACAACGCAAAGTCTATCGGCTCGCCGTACACGTTCTCCGGCTGCTTGTCGCCGTCCCAGTTCTCGGGGAATCCCGGGTACTCACGCAGATCTAACTCCTGACGTAACTCTTGTGAGAGAAGGACATGTACACCCTTCTCCGTCATAAAATCCAATATATGCCTCACTTCACGCAAGGTCGTGGACTTCATCGCATTTCCAAATATGGCTATCGTCATATCAAATCACTTTTGCGGCTGCAAAAGTACTGCTTTTTTTCGACATATGCAAATAAAAAATATATAACAAAAAGTATATATACTATGTATATATAGTATCAGCGAACATTTTTAACGTGCATTTTGTGTTATCCTACTGTTATCCTACTGTTATCCTACGGTAAGATATGCATGGGGATAGGTAGCGGTATGAACAAAAAAAAATGACATACGCAAGCGCGTATGCCACTTTTTCGTAAAAAAGACTGTTTTTTAGTTCTGATCGTGCGAATAGCAAGCGTCTTCGTCAGCGTCCGAAGTCTTCGTTACACTTGCCGTTCCTCCTGCCTGACGGATAGCTTCCGCTGCCGCATTAGCCTCTTCTTGCGTACCCCAGATATACTCCGTTGTGCTTACTGGGCCGACGTTAGGAACATTTATTGTTCCGTCCACTTTCCAGCACGATTTAGTAGCATCGTGTTGACGCTCCAACTCTTCCTGCAACTCACGGCAAGCATCCTCGTCTGCAGCGTCAGCAGGCTCGTAGTTATACGATATACCGGCCTTGTTCAGCGTACGAACGAGATCCAACTCGGTCATCCAAAGATAACTCTGAATGGTCAGCGTTACCTGTTGTTGCGTAACGAGCCAACATTTCTCGTTGATACTATCGAAACGCGAATAGTCGGTAGTGTCCGTAGGAGTCGGAGGAATAATCGTGGTGTCTTGCGGATTGTTTGCCCAGCAAGCATCTCTATCCGTGAACTCCGAACGTGCCCACTCATGCTTGAAATTGATTTTTCCGCGTGCCTCTTCTGCCTGTTTCGTCACGCTCATGTAATAATCATGACGCTCTTTCATGTTCGCCTCCGGAATCCAGAAATACTCCGACTGACTCTGCTGATGGCCCAACGAATCGGTCCAAGAGATGGTCTCAAGCAGACACACGGCTCCTTCCCATACGCGGGACTCACATGTAGCCTCTGTCGGTTCTTCCACCTTGGTGTACATGTATTTTTTGCGCACCTCGCCATAGGCCTTTATCTCTCCGTCCATCGACTGCTTGATCATGTACTGGATCAGGGCTTCCGTGTTCCAGATGTACTCCGTTCCGATGACCGTACCGTCGCAAAATACTTTGTACTCCCAGCAGTCGTTGTTCTTGGAATCGCCCGGGAATTCTGCCAATTGTTGCTGGCTGGTAATCCATTTACCTTGCAGCGCGCTGCCACTGCCACCTTCACCGCCATTACCATTCAACATGTTACAAGCACTGAATAAAACCATGCTTGCTGCGCACATAAGTGCTAAGATGTTTTTCTTCATAAAAATGTTAATTTATTTGGGTTAGTTTAAACGTACCTTTATTTTGACCCATTGTTGAGGTTTTTTCGAAAATCCAAATCCCTGTAAAATCCAAACGACCCGCAAAGTTACAACTAATTTTCGATATATACAAGAAAAGGTACGTTTTTTTTGACATTTTTTCTTTTTTTTGCTGATAAATTTGCATAGATGCAATTTTTGTTGTATCTTTGCGGTCG
>CADBVL010000030.1 GCA_902798015.1 uncultured Bacteroidales bacterium | reverse complement strand
TCCATAATGTTTAGTGTTTAGTGGTTGTCGGGAGTTTTAAAATTAAAGGCGCGGATGATGGTGCGATTAAGGGCAAGGGCTTCTTCGAGGGTGTAGATGCCTGCTCGCTCTTTGTACCACGCGACGACCATTTTCGTGGTCTTGGCAAGGTCATCAATTCGAGCGTCACCGTTATAGTTTGTCGGCTCTGCATCCCGTGCGTTGACGATAGCGTACCACGGATTCGGGTGGATAGCCTCACCGCGCCGTTTCTTGTCGCGGATGAGACGATAGACACGATGCTGCATGTGGATAGAGAGGTTGTTCCAGAGGGTCGTTTCGCATTTGGTGCGCATGTTGAGGAACTCTCGCGGAGGGTTAAGGAGGTTCCACATATAATCAAAAGATGATTTTTCATTAGACATAAAATTTTAATATTATTTGATGATGAAGAGTATACTACGAATAATAAATAATAATCATCATCATTTTTTTTCTTTTTTATAAAGGGGTTGTAGGGGAAAGTTTTTTTCTTTTTCCCGCCCCCAGTTCCCCTCCTTTTACGGGTGAAGGGCTTTGCCCGATTGGACTGCCGGTGGCCGTCCGTAGAACAATGTTAGGGGTAGGCTTCCTTACGCCATGACAGCGATGGTCATCCCGAACTTGATGGACTCGGAATCAGGGTGCGCCGCTGCGAGCTTCTCCGCCGTACGTTTGACGTCCGCACGCATGTCTTTGAGTTGGTCGTTGATACGGCGCTGCAGGTTGAGTTGCTGCAGGTAGATCGCGTGGTTCGGGTCGCTCGTCACAGCAGGGTTGGTGTTCTTCTCCCATGTGAAGGACTTGGGTCGTTGCACGCGGATCTTGAACCCGTGGTAATCGAGAACGCCGGTCCAGGTGCGCGGCAGTCCGCGTTCGGCGATGAGTTCCTGCACGGCTTCCTCCACCTGCGGACGCAGGGCTTTGAGGGTTGCTTCACTCTCGTTTGCGCTCAGTTGAGCACTGAAAAACTGGTCGATGACCTCTAAATTAATTTTACTCATAATACGAATAGTTTTGTGCTAGGCATGTATGCGAGTGGCCACTCATTGCACGTGCGAGTCACACAAACTTTCGCGGTTGCGGGGAACGCCCCGCTGCGGGACATCGATTTGTTCGAAATCCGGTGCAAAAGTATATGAAAAAAACGACCCCAAAAAATTTGGGGCCGAAAGTTAAATGAGAATTAAATGGAAATTAAATGAGCCCCCGAAATCGAGGCTCAAAAAATTAAATGGGATTAAATGAAGTAGTTAATCGAAATACAGTGTAAAATTGGTATATGAGTACTTGATTGCACCTGGAAAACACGCTTTGAGGTGGTCGTATATCTTCTTTTTGCTGTCACCGTGGAAATCGAGATACCCCATTTTGTAGTACTTTTTGAGGAAAGCCCCCAAAGTCTTAGCATCTTGTTCGCAAGCCTGACGCAGCATCGTCGTGAACTGCTCTTCGGTATGAATGCCTGTTTGAGCGAGTTTGTCCTTGTCAATATAGCGACAAGGGATAGGTTGAGCCTTGGCAGTCTCTTGTATTGCCTCGGCCTCCCAAATGCGGACATTGCGGTCCATCCCTTCAAACAATGCCAGTCTAAACTCTTCCACCTCCTGAGGTTTCATGCCTTCAAATCCAAAGAGCTGGAGAATCTGTATATCTTTCCAATCATCCCTAAGCCTCTTAATGAGTTCCGCGGCTTTAGCGCCTCCTCGCTGCTCATAGATGAAATTTATGTTATTGCGAAAAGCAGAAATACTCATATTGTTGTTCCAGCCGGCTAAGATTCTATCCCAAAGCAGCATATCTTTAGGCAAGCGATGATAGCGGTACATTTGCACATCGTCAGCGACAGGTAATGTATCGGCAAACCATAGCAGATTCTCTTCGAACATCTGATGATGCCAATCCATCAAATCTTGATCCGTCCATTCCGGGCTTACTTCTTGTGCCACTCTGCCCACAATGACGCATTTTGTCTCAAACGGTAGCGGATCTACCCAAAGCAACGGCGAAGAAAGCAGATGGTAGATGCGTGCTATTTGCTCAGGGTCATAGAAACGTGTCACTCGCTTCCAGTCCACTTGCTTTCTAACTTCCCATAGTTGTTCCGCCATCAGGTGGTCATATAGGGTGTTGGCGCTATACGCAAAGACGTAATCAGTATAATACAATCCGTTCTGCTCATCTTTTTGAAGATCAGTACTATATCCCTCCAGCCAATCAGAACTCTCCTGCTTTTCGATAAAGATTTCGCGCATTTCTTGAATGGTGAGTCGTTTGCTGTCAAACTCTTCTATGGTTTCATCGGTCAATTCGTTATACATATCTATTTAGTAATTTTTGTTCCTCTATCTCCGCCCTAACTAAAGTTAGGGTAACTTAACGAAGGGGGATGATTCTTCGTTCTGTTCGCGGGACTTTAGTTCTGCGCTTCCCGCTGCGTTCCGTGTTCCGTTAGGGTGATGCTGGCTATGTCCGCGGCGTAGCCGTTCATGTCGAGGCATTGCGAGCGCGTGATACGCGCCGCAGCTGTCTCCGGACTAAAGTCGGCATATGGCGCTAAGATCAGCATAAAGCCGTCCGTACAGCCGGTTAGATCTCTGCCGGAAGGATAGATAAATTTCCCGTCTAATCCGCGGTTGACGATATGTATCATCCGCAGTCTCTCCTGATAGGCAGCCTCATAGATGGCTTTCTCCGCAGGAGAGATAAACGGCGAGACCAGAACAGCTCCGCGGCGGGCTTCCTTGAGGTACATCTCCACTTCGGCTTGTATCTGCTCTTCCGTCAGATTACGATGGCAACGCACTTGGAGTCTTTCCGGGTACTTCACCAAGAACGTATTCCCCACCGCTGTATAGGGATGTCCCTGCTTGCCTGCCTTGAAGTCATAGATCTTCCGCAACCTGTCAGGATAATGAACCTTGAGCCATAACCGCCGAGGGTTATCATCCTGATAGTTTATCCATGCCTCTTTCTGCCCTTTATGGAAGAGTATCTTATCATTAAACCCTGCTGAGAAGAGGGAGTTTTTCTCCGCGTTTTCCCTCCAATACGCGTGTGTGCAATCGCTCTTCCAAGTTGCGATGAGTCTGCCTAGTGACCATCCTTTCGGCAGCGGGTCTCTGACATAGAGCATCCCGTGAAAATGATCCGGCATAATCTTATAATGGAGCACCTGAACGCGGCTACCTGTTTTCTTGGTTGTCTCTGCCGCCATTGTTCGAAAAGCTTGCGCCACGTATAGACCCAATGGAGTCGGTTCTATGTCCGCCTCTTCAGGAGAGCCGCCCACCAGCGTGCCTAAGAGGCGCTTGCGCTCCATGGTAGTCACCGTGATCAGGTAGATGCAAGCAGAAGCGTAGTCATGTCCCTCTTTCCGCTGTAATCTATTATGGTTTATGGGTGTTTTCTCCATAAATTCTGTCTTTGGTTTGTTTTCTTTTGCTAGAGTTTGATGAGCCCTAACTGAAGTTATGGCAACTTAACGAAGGGGGATGATTCTTCGTTCTGTTCGCGGGAGTTTAGTTCTGCGCTTCCCGCTGCGTTCCGCAGGCAATTATTTTTCCCAATCTATTCCCCTCAAGCACGCCGGTAGTTTGGTTCCGTGCGCTTTGTGATGTGCAACGCACTCGCAGCACTTCCCGTGACGGGGACATCCTTCCTTCCATCTGGGTCCCCAAACAATTTTAATTTTTGGGGAAAGCGTAGAGCAAGACGGAGTGTTATACAAGCGCGGAGCGCGCAGTCACACAAGTCTTAGCTTAAGCGCGGGCAATCTATGTGGTTATGTGGACAGGGCATGGTTGTATTTATTTTTGCGGAATCACCTCTGTGCCGGTGAGGGTGTAGGAATGGCCGGAACGGAGGATATAGACTTGCCCGTTGTAGATGATTTTGCGAGGCGTAGCCTCTCCATCCTGCAGGTCTTCCAACCCTTGCCCGGAGGCGGTGGTGATGATGATCTGCTTGGTCATACATGTTCCCGGTTCGCCGGTCTTTCCTTGCTCGGCGCAGTCGATGCCGTACTCGCACAGATGGCCAACGGTGAAGGTGATATCTGTGGCGTTCCCGCTCCAGAAGAGTCGGTACTCGCGGAAGGTGTCGGTAGCGTCTTTGCCGATATATGGTTCTCCCATTGCGCCTTTGGACGGCGTGAGGTTGGCCAGTTTATAATGTCCGTTGCCTCCGATGACGAAGGTGATGTCGGTTATCGGGTCTCCGGAGAGGCTCTCGATGCGGAGGGTGTTATCGGCGTAGAGTCTCAGCAGCAGTCCTGCATTCTTATCTTCATTGAACTGCGGTCCGCTGACGCCTTGGGCTTTGTCGCTGGTGAAGCGGAACAGTCCGTCGGCTGTGGTGAAATCGGATGACGGTATCTGCTGCTTGTAGTTCGGGAACTCCGCGTTCCACACGTAGCTATGCTCCTCTGCCCTCATGCCTCCGGCGGCCATCACTACCGCCGCCAAAAGGATAAATAATCGTTTCATGATATCTGTTGGTTTAATTGTTCTTTGATTTCCTTCTTGCGCTTCACAAGAGCCTCTTTTCTCTCTAACAACGCATTTATCTCAGCGATATGCGGGTTGGAAGTATGAGGAATGCCATATATATGGCTCATCTCTTTATGACCAGCGGACTTCTCCCTTTCAATCTGCACATCTATGTCTTTCAACTCATCTTCAATACGAAACAACTCACTTTCAAGATTCTGTCGCCGAGTAGCATTGTGCCATAACCAACCCAAGAAAACACCCAATGCAGAAACCAGGAGGGTTGCCGCAGATATTCCAATGATTATGCCAGATTCCGTGCTCATTTATTCAAACTCATAAATATCGTAGAAGCGGTCGAAGTAGGCGCAGAGTTTGGCGAGGACACGTGCTTTGGTCTGTTCGCGCTCGTTATTCGGACTGAAAAGCGGAAGCGGCGGCAAGCATTGCGTGATGGCTGTTCCTTGCAGTTCCACTTCACCCGTCTGGAACGCTTTGCGTACGAAAGCAAGCGTCTGTTCGCGTTTCAGGTTCTCCGACGCGATAATCTCATCCAACTGCTGCTGCGCTTGTTCCTGAACAAACGCCATCCATTGTTTGCCCACTTCCTTATCCGGCGAGTAGCGTTTGACAAAAGCGTCAATGAGATCACGTTTGTTACGCAAGGCAGGGCTGGAACCAATCGCTTTGGAGAGCAGTTCTTCCAGCGTAGGACCTTCCTTAACTTTATCTGTGCCGTATTTCTTAGCAATCAATTCGAGGATATAATCGATATTGATCTCTACCTGCTTGATGAGTTCAATCTCAAAGGTCAGATCATCATTGATATCCACCACATCGCCCTCGGTATGATGACGGTATTTCTCATTCAAATCGAGGTAAACAGACTTGTAGTCTTGCTCTGCGAAATCGGATATAAAGTTTTGCTTGTCTTCCTCAAACCGGTCGAATGTGTTCAGCAGATTGACCATGCGGAGGTAAGAACCAAAGATCCGGATAAACTCTTTCTCTTTCTCTTCTCCTATCAGCGGCATGTTTGCCGGATCTGGGAAGAGTTGCTTGAGTGCATCCACAATCTTGGCAAAACCAATATGTTTCTTGCCGTTCTCATCTGTATAGCCGTTGATATAATCGTCGTAGGATTTGAGCAATACGATATTGCATGCATTCTTGTCGCCAAAGAGCGTGATTGCATCGTTGGTCTCTTGCTCCAGATTGCGGAAGCAAACGATATTACCAAACTGCTTGATGGTGTTGAGGATGCGGTTCGTACGGCTGTAGGCTTGCATCAATCCGTGTTGGCGCAGGTTCTTATCCACCCAGAGCGTATTGAGCGTAGTAGCATCAAAGCCGGTAAGGAACATATTGACCACAATGAGCATATCCAGTTCGCGGTTCTTCATCCGGTTGGACAAGTCCTTGTAGTAATTGCCGAATTGGTCAGACGATGTGTTGTAATTGAGTCCTCCGAACATCTCGTTATAATCCGCAATAGCTGCTTCGAGGAAATCGCGGGACGACTGGTCCAGTTTAGAGGCACTATCGCTATTCTCTTCATCGAGAATACCGTTCAGTTCCACTTCTTCGTTTGCTCCATAACTATAGATAATTGCTATCTTCAGCCGTTTCTCTTCCGGCAAGCTATCTTGCTGACGCTGGAACTCGGTATAATAGAGTTTGGCAGCATCGATGGAAGCAGTGGCAAGAATGGAGTTAAAACCTGTCACACGCTTGTCATCCAGTTTGTAGGACCGATTGCGGTAGGTCTTTTGGTCAAAGTGCTGCAAGATATACTCCACGATATTATGGATTCGTTCCGGCGCAAGCAATGCACGCTCGCGGTCGATATCTCGCACTTCCTCATCGCCGATACCGTCTTTCGTTCCTACGGTCTTGATATACTCCACGCGGAACGGCAGTACGTTCTCATCGGCTATCGCATTGATCACCGTATAAGTATGCAGACAATCGCCAAAGAGTTGCGGCGTAGTCTGGTATGCCTGTTGTGCATTCTCCGCAAAGATAGGTGTGCCGGTAAAGCCGAAGATATGGTATTTATGGAACCGCTTGACAATCAGTTTATGCATATCGCCGAACTGCGAGCGGTGGCACTCATCAAAGATGATGACCACATGCTTATCGTATATCGGATGTTTCTGCTCGGACTTGCAGAACTGGTTGAGTTTCTGAATGGTCGTAATGATGATACGGTCTTTGTCTTTGCTCAACTGCTCATGCAGCACCGCGGTCGATTTATTATGACTGACGCATCCTTTCTTGAACTTCTCGTACTCCTTCATTGTCTGGTAGTCCAGATCCTTACGGTCTACAACAAACAGCACTTTGTCCACATACTCCAGCTGGGTACATAGTTGCGCAGTTTTGAACGATGTGAGTGTCTTACCCGAACCGGTTGTATGCCAGATGTATCCACCGGCATCAATCGTACCCATCTTGCGTTGATTGGTAGAGATGAGTATCTTCTGCAGAATAGCTTCGGTGGCTGCAATCTGATACGGACGCATCACCATCAGTTTCTGGTCGGCAGTAAAGACGCAGTAGCGCGTGAGGATATTGAGTAAGGTATGCCGTGCAAAGAAGGTGGCGGTAAAATCCGTCAGTTCGCGGATAGGCGTGTTCTCCGTATCTGCCCAATAGGATGTGAACTCAAACGAATCGCAAGTCTTTGTTCCGTCCTCTAATGGTGCATCGTTGGGCTTCTTGCGGTTCAGTTCGGTAAAGGCACCACGGCTGGTGGTGTTGGAGTAGTATTTGGTCTCCGTACCGTTACTGATGACGAACAACTGCACATAGTCAAACAGACCATTGTCGATGCCAAACGCATCGCGATGATAGCGGTTGATCTGGTTGAAGGCTTCTTTGATTGCTACGCCACGTTTCTTGAGTTCGATATGTACCAGCGGCAAACCATTGACAAGGATCGTCACATCATACCGGCATTTGCGTTTGCCGGAATCGGCTTTGTACTGGTGGATGACTTGCAAACGGTTCTCGTGGATATGCTTCTTGTCTATCAGTTTGATATTCTGGAACGTCTTGTTATCGCGGATGAGTACCAACTGCGAGGTCTTGTCGTCTTGCAGAAGGGTAGTCTTATCTTTGAAGGACGCACCTTGATTTGCCAGATGGACGCGGAAGAAACCTTGCCACTCATTGTCGGTGAACGTGATGCCATTGAGGATCTCTAACTGCTTACGCAGGTTAGCTTCCATCTCCTCAGAAGTATGGATATCCAGATACTCATATCCCTGTGCTTGCAACTGCGCGATGAGTGCGTCCTCCAACTGCGCTTCGCTCTGATAAGCGGTGCGTGAAGAAGGCTTGTACTCGTATTTGGATACAACCGTTGATTGCGGGTTTTCGGATATCAGTTTCATACGGCTTTACGAGGAAAGGTTAATAATAAGTTGCGGAAATGTTCGTAGCGCTTCTGTTGACGAATTTGTTCGGCGGGAATACCTTCTTCCATACTGGTCATTAACTTCTCGAATTTATCTAGAATTTCAACAACTCGTTCTTGCTCTTTGATTGATGGGATAGATACTTTAAAGTTCTCAACGACAGTTCTTGAGAGCCTTGGAACACTTGCATGTCTTACCTGCGATAAGAAGTAATCTTGCTTATCCATTAATTGATAGTACAGATATTTACTC
Organism: uncultured Bacteroidales bacterium; assembly: GCA_902798015.1. GTDB lineage: Bacteria > Bacteroidota > Bacteroidia > Bacteroidales > Paludibacteraceae > Colicola. The sequence goes on along the minus strand of CADBVL010000030.1, from coordinate 22,337 downwards.
ATTAAAGAATCAGGACAAGTGAGGCAAAGGCAATCATCTGCTGCCCAAAAATCCACATCACTAAAGCCAACTTTGCCCGCTGCTCCTGCACTAATGACAAATGTTGTATTGGCAGGATAGTTGCTCTTATCGTAATAGCCTAATGGTGTAAGACTATTTTGATATACAGGGAAGCCTCCCTCTTGAGAAAGTTCACTCTTTACGACTCGAATACCTCTGTTGATTTCACAAACATCACCAAGTGTTTTTGTAACCCAATTGCAATCATCGGATTTGTCAGCAGAATTGCTTTCCGAGTGTGGCGTAAGTAGTTGGGTACGATAGTGCTCATACTGCTTACGACGCATTTGCAGCTCCGCTTGCAGCTCCGCTGCTAGAGCAGAAAAACGATCCAAGAAGTCTGCAATGTATTTCTGTATCTCCATCGGAGGAATAGGAATAGAGAGCTTTGCAAACTCCTTTTTAGAAACATTAAAGCGGGTTGTCCCGTTAGCCGTTCGACGCACAGCTTTCCGAAAAGCTTCGCTTCTAAAATAATGTTTGTAGAAAATAGGATATATCCCGTCTAAACTCTTAAAACGAAAACCGAAACAGAAACTGTTAAGATAGAGCGCTTCTGAAGGATGCTCTGTAACCACAGATGACATGGCACATTCGTCAGGAGTCTCGGAAGAACCAGTGAATAGAGCATCACCATATTGAACGGTGTTTTGCTTCTCGTTAGGTTCTATTTTAACTGTATCCTCTATATCAAGACGTAAAGCAGGATTATTGCCGATATTAAGATACGTAACAAATTTAGCATTACCATCTTTGAAATCCTCTTTCGACTTTCCCGATAATCCGCCGTAGAATGAACCTAATTCATCGAATGTCTTCCACTCGACGCCATTAGGACAGAGGTTCTGAATCATTTGTTCTATGTTGGTCATAGGGCGTGTGATTAGAGGTTAGCGATGAGTTGGTCAATTTGTGCACGCAGTTCATTCTCACGCGCTACGATCTCTTTCAGTTCAGCATTCAGCTTGTCAATATCAATATGCTCTCGCGTATCTTCTTGCTCTACATAGCTGTTGACGGAGATATTATAGCTGTTCTCTGCAATAGCCGTGTTGCTGATAAGTGCAGTCAGATGTTGTACATCCTCGCGGTTGACATACAGACCTAAGATGCGGCTGATGTTCTCTTCCGTCAGTTTGTTCTTATTGCCTTCGTGTACAAACTCATTCGAGGCATCAATAAACAGCACTTTGTTGTCCGTCTTGTTCTTCCGGATGACGATGATACAAGTAGCAATAGACACACCGAAGAAAAGGTTTGCCGGCAACTGGATAACTGCATCTACATAGTTGTTGTCAATCAGATACTGGCGTATCTTCTGTTCTGCTCCAGTACGATAAAGCACGCCCGGGAACTCAACGATAGCTGCGGCTCCATCGGTTGCTAACCATGAGAGCATGTGCATCGTAAATGCCAAGTCGGCTTTCGACTTAGGCGCTAACACACCCGCAGGAGAGAATCGACGATCATTGATCAGAACAGGACTATCGTCGCCTTTCCATTTGATAGAATAAGGTGGATTAGATACAATCACATCAAACGGTTGATCATCCCAATGCTGAGGCTCCATCAGCGTGTCACCTAAAGCAATACTGAAATGATTATAGTTGATATCATGGAGGAACATATTGATTCGGCAGAGGTTATAGGTCGTCTGGTTGATCTCTTGACCAAAGAAACCTTGCTGCACATTCTCTTTGCCAATAACCTTAGCTACCTGCATCAGCAGCGACCCCGAACCGCAGGCAGGGTCATATACCTTACGCACTTTCGTCTTGTTATGCGTAGCGATACGTGCTAACAGTTCGCTCACTTCTTGAGGCGTGAAATATTCGCCACCGGACTTACCTGCATTACCTGCGTACATCTTCATCAGGAACTCATACGCATCGCCGAAAGCATCAATACGATTCTCTTTCGGTCCTTCGAGATTCATGTCACCAACTGCGTCCAAGATACGTGCGAGGCGTTCATTACGCTTATCGACTGAAGAACCTAACTTGGTAGAGTTGACATCGAGGTCATCGAACAAACCTTTCATATCATCCTCACTATCGGTTCCAATAGCCGACGCCTCAATAGACTTAAACGCTTTGTCAAGAGTCATATTCAACTCATCGTCATGGTGAGCATGTTTGCGTACATTGCAGAAGAGTTGAGACGGAAGGATGAAGAATCCTTTCTCCGCGACAATACTTGCTCGTGCCGACTCTGCTTGGGCATCATCAAACGCCGCATAGTCGAAATTGGGATAACCGGCTTTGAGTTGCTCGTTGTTGATGTAATGGGTGATGTTCTCCGATATATAGCGGTAGAACAACATACCAAGCACGTACTGCTTGAAATCCCATCCATCTACTGAGCCGCGTAACTCATTCGCGATCGCCCAAATACTCTTGAATAACTCTTGTTTCTGTTGCGTTGATGTTGCCATATCTTTAGTTTTTATTTCTTCCGATACACTGCGTCCAAAGTCTTGCCGTCTGCGTCTTTCCAGTTTATCCATCCGTTCGAACTACCGCCAATTACCATTGCCGCTGCAGCAGATGGAGAAGGGAAGGTATTATCAGCATTGAGAATGATTTTCTCATTCGACTGAGAACATTGGGACTCGATGAAGGCATTGCGTTTTTCGATAGAATGAGGTGGAAGCGATTCACATTCTCCACTGCGCAATTCACTGCCTGCTAACACAACAAACTCACCGCTTTCGCGCAGATATCCTTTCGCGTTACTACCTCCTCTTGTGCAGAAGAAGATATGCTCTGCCGGCTTGGGTTGTTCCTTCTTCGCCATGCGTTTCTGCAGTTGCGCCTTTTTCTTGTTGTCGAACACCTCAATCTCTGCATCATCTATAACCAGTTGCACATCGTAGAAGATCTCAAGCGCTTCTTCCGGCTTGACATTGAAAAACTCGCGGTTATTGCGAATACGCAGATTAGTAAAGCGCTCGATGTACTTATGCACCAACTTCTCAGCTTCTGCATATTTGACCGTACACATCGTCGCATAGATCTCAAACGGCAGAGGAACGGCCGTATTGTCCAGTTCTTTGGAACGCACGTTCACAGGACGGCTGCTTTTGCCAATCTTCACCCAGTTCTCTCTAAACGCCGGGTTGGTCAGGATGTACACATATCCTTTTGCTTCGTTTCCCATATCTCAGATTTTGTTTTATCTGTTTTACTTTTTTCGTTCGTATTATCTCTGTCCAGCTTGGTGTGACCGGATTATTTTTATTCTGCCTGCTCATAATAGTACGAGTAGTCAATACCCTTCATAAATATCTCACGGTCATCAATCCGGTCGGTCAATGCACCCTTGAGCAGGGCTTTGATGTGTTTGGCATCAGTAGTACTGGCGTGCATGGCTTTGAGGTACGCTTTCTTGTCAATCTTACTCCAGTCCACACATTGCTTGAGATTCTTCTTGAAGATGAGGTCAAGCCAAATACGCGTACTCCGACCGTTACCTTCCATGAAGGGGTGCGCAATATTCATTTCCACGTATTTGTCCACGATCTCATCAAAAGTCGTTTCCGGCATCTGCTCAATTTGTTCGAGACTATGCTTCAAGTACTCGGCACGACAGAAAAGCGTACCATCTTTCCAAATAGTCTTGGTGCGGATTTGACCTGCGAAGTCATACAACCCGCCGAAGATGTATGCGTGAATTTTCTGCAGTGCCTTGACGGTTCCTATTTCCTCATCCGCTATCACGTTGCTCTCCCAGAACGTATATGCTTTCTTTCGGCTCTGTCCATCAATGGAGTTGTCGGAGAAGGTGAACCAATCAAGGAACTCCATCGCTTTGCTGTTGTGTATAGACTTTGCAAGCAGTTCCACACCGACTTGGTCAATAGCATCAGATAGATACCGCTTACCATCTGCCGCCATTAGTTTCAGTTGGGTAGTGGCACTAACCACCTCACTCTGCTCTTTACGCAGTTTTGCTTTGAGGTACTTCCAGTAGTTGCGATTCTTCTGATAGTCGTCCTGCTCATTGATGGCGCCAATAATATCCAACACGGAGAAGAACCATTTGTTCTGCTCCTCGCTCCACACCGCCCGCACTTTGCGGTCTTTGTAAAAGCGGATGGAAATCTTTTGACTCATATACTTATCCATTTTTTCTCTTTAATCAAAACAGCATTCCGGATTAAGGTCCTGCGGACTGCGCCAACGCATGTGATATTCTTCACGCAAGATTTTCTTCTTGTGCTTCCAGAATGTATGGCAAGAACCAAAGCCCATCGATCCAATCTCTTTGATAGTACGGCGTTGAGCCTTTGCATCCACTTTCTTTTCGATGGCTTTATACTCCGCCAACCGGCTCTTTCCTACTTCTCCTTCCATATCTTTGTGTTGATTATTTTTTTTTGTTCGTATTATCTCTGCTCAGCTTGTTCCCTTCCAGCTTCCTTCCCCCTTTCAGCTTGTTCCTTTTTTGACTTTAGTTCTTCTGGTTAATCAAATTTACTACCACTTTGACCATAGTGTCTTTTTCCTCTGTGCGGCTTTCAGCAATCATAAGGGTCAAAGCAACAAGTGTATTGTCTGCCAGACGTTTGGTACCATCTTCACGATAGAGAATGCCGTTGTTGTTCAGGAACCACAAGAATAACGTAGCCGCAATACGTTTGTTGCCGTCAGAGAAAGAGTGGTTCTTGGTTACCAAATACAGCAACATCGCAGCTTTCTCTTCTACACTCGGATAGAGGTCCTTGCCTCCAAAAGTCTGATAAATCTGACCTATACTGCTTTTGAAGGAATCGTCTTTCTCGTTGCCGAACAACGTACTACCGCCGAATTTCTCGCGCAACGCACTAATTGTCTGCATAGCGTTCTCGTACGTCGCATGGAATCGCTCTTCGGGTGTCGTCTCTTTGACGGTCAGACGCTCGTAATCATAATTATCGAGCGTGTCCAACGCGTACGTGTAATCCAAAACCACATCAAAAATAGCTTGCGTCTCATCCTCACTCTCCACCGCTTTGCTTTGTACCGTGCGTCCTACAATCTGAACCAACTGCCGCAAATCCGACAACTGCTCACGGCGTAGCTTTTCATTGATGGCATAGCCCTTGACAATAAATTCTTTTAGAATCTTTGTTGACCATTGTCGGAAAGCGATAGCACGCTTGGAGTTAACGCGGTATCCAATGGATAGAATCATGTCCAAATTGTAATAATCCATATAACGTACTATAGTACGTTTCCCTTCAATTTGAACTGTTTCCATTTTGGAAACTGTTGCCTCCGGAATTAACTCTCCTTGGCTAAAGATGTTTGACACATGTTTCGAAATGGCTGCTTTTTTCACTCCGAACAAATCAGCCATTTGTTTTTGTGTCAGCCACACGGTTTCGTTCTCCATGCGCACATCGAGTTGCACCGTGTTGTCTTCCGCACGATAGATGATGATCTCACCTCTATTGGCATTATGCACTCCGTCTATCTCTGCCATATTTTAGTATTAATTTTTAGCGTTTGTCTTTGCCTTTGCACGCTTACAGCCTGCAAATTTACGGATTATTTTTGACATATGCAAATTTATTTGCAGGAAAGATGTAAATAAACAAAAATAAACCCCTCCGGCAGCAGATGACAGGCTGTTTAAAAGAGATTAATCGAAAACGTCGCTACGCTCCAAGAAAACCTGGAGGAGTCCATTGTTGCAATTACGAATTAGTCATTTACGATGGTTATTCTGCCTTGGGGCGAGGCGTATCGGTCAGGCACGATGCCGCCGAGCGATGTCTTCAGGTAATCGGCGAACGTGTCTCCGTCGTACATGCCCTGAAGTTTGACCATGGAGCAGGACTTGAGCGTGCCGTTCATCCCGTCTTGGATGCAGTAGGTGGTTGTGCCGATGGTGTATGTTTGGGTCGGATCGATAGGCTGCCATGTGTCGGTGGCTTCGTCAAAGACTTCCACGTTGGTAACCGTGTGGCTGAGCTGATGAGCGGTAAAACGCAGCCCGGAGACTTGCGGGAACGAACCAAACTCTTCCGGCAAAGAGGCTGTACAACTCTCTAACATAGTGAGAATTATGCTGCCGGTAGCCTCTGCCTTAACCATCTGGTTATTAAATGGTTGGACGTTAATAGCATCGCCGTAGGTGATGATGCCGGCAGGGATGCTTGCACGTATTCCACCTCCGTTGCAGAGACCTATCTGCGCCTGGACTTTGACACGGAAAGCGTCGGCGACGATATCCGCCATGTTCGTTTCTCCGTTGCGCACGAGCCGTTTGCCGTCGGCGCCGTTGATGGTGAGGTCAAAAGCACAGGTAGCGAGTTGCCGATGCGTCACTTCGTCCAGAAGCTGATAGACGCTGTCGATGGTGTGCTGAACCGCTGCGTTAGAGTAACTGATATCTTTCGTAGCGAGGAGAGAAGTGGAGATTTTTCCGTCGGTGGAGATAACCATTTTACCGATGTTGGCAAATTGTGTTCCGGTCTGGGTGATGAGCACCGGTTTACCATCGAGGTTGGTGACCTCTTCGTGTTCAACCACCGAGTGGGTATGTCCGTCAAGTACCACATCAATACCTCTTGTGGCAGCAATTAACTCATGTGAAGAAGGTCCTATGATCGGTTGTTTCTCTCCCATATGCGAGAGCAGAACGACATATTCAGCGCCTTCTTTGCGTGCCTGATCAACGGCTTTTTGAACCAGTTGGGGCACTTCGTCGGTATGCAGATCATAAAGCATATTGTGATCCTCGTCGTAGAAGGAATAACTCTCCTCCAGCATCGTCTCGGGCGCGAGGACACCGATGTACGCCACGCGGCGGTCTCCATAGCTGCAAATGACGTAAGGGGCATAAAAAGGTGTTGCGGCTCCGGCATCGAAGAAATTAGCGCAGGTTACGGGGGCTTTCAGTTGCGGGATGAGCTCTTTCATCCGTGCCCCTCCATAGTCGAACTCATGATTGCCGATAGTCACAGCATCGTAGTGTACTTGCCGCATGATATCGATGATATAGCCGCCTTCGGACAGCGATCCGACAACACCTCCCTGGAGGTAATCGCCGCTGCTGACAACAGCCACCCAGGCGGTATCCGCCGCCCGGATAGCATCTCGCAGGCCGGCTAACTTCGCATAATCGTCGATGGCGCAATGCACATCGTTCTCATAGAGGATGACGATACTTTTCGGCTGTTGGGGAACGTCTTGATTGTTTTTGCAAGACGTAAGCATCCCGCCTGACACGAGCGAGCATATCATCGCCTCCATGATCAAGGCATTGATTTCATTTTTCATAATCTATGATGTATAAAAATTTACAGACTCTTTTGTATATATCGGAGGATGAAGAGCGCGAAAAGAACCCAGACAGTAGGGGTGATCTGGCGGAGCCCCTCTTTGCCCTTGCTAATCTTCATCAGCACAAACATGATAGTACCTAACATAAGGCCGTCGCTGATGCTATAGCTCAGCGGCATCATAAACATGGTGATGAAAGCAGGAATGGCCTCGGAGTAATCATCCCATTCAATGCCCGACAGCAGGAAGCAGACCGCTGCGACAAAGGCCGTAAGTCCGGTACGTCCTCCCACCGCTACGCCGGCGATACTCTCCACGTATGTCGTAGTGGTCGATGTACCCAAACAAGCACCGGCGGTAGTAGCAACCGCGTCCGCCATCAGCATGTGGCCGATGCGGTGGATCTTGCCGTCTTCATCTACCATCTTCGCCTTCATGGAAACACCAATTACCGTGCCTACCGTATCGAAGAAATCCACGAAGAGGAACGTGAAGACGACAATCAGCATGTCCCATGAGAAGATCTCACTCCACTCAAACTTCATAAAGATAGGCTCAATCGAGGGCGGCATAGAGACGAGTTTGTCAAAATGGGTCACTCCCATCGGAATACCGATAATCGCCGTGAGCAGAATGCCCAAGAGGAGCCCTCCGGGTATCTTCCTGACCGTCAGAAAGCCACAGATAACAATACCGATGAGCGATAGAAGAACCGAAGGAGTATTGAAGTTGGCAAGTGTGATCAGGGTGTTCTCGTTCGCGAGGATGATACCGCAGCTCTGCAGGCCGATAAAGGCAACAAACATGCCTATACCCGCTCCGATAGCCGCTTTGATTCCCGCAGGAATGGCGTTAGCCACCAGTTCCCTGATTTTAAAGAGCGAGAGGAAGATAAAAATGACGCCCTCAATAAAGACCGCCGTGAGCGCGAACTGCCAAGTGTGCCCCATACCCAGGCAGACACCGAAGACAAAAAAAGCATTGATGCCCATTCCCGGCGCGAGACCGAATGGTTTCTTGGCATAAAACGCCATCATCAGTGTACCGATGACTGCCGCGAGAATCGTAGCGGTATAGACCGCACTGGTAGGCATTCCTTGCGGCTCCAATGCGCTAAAAATTCCGGGATTCACAGCCAGAATATAGGCCATGGTAAGAAAAGTGGTTATACCTGCATAAATCTCCGTACGCACTTTATGTTGCGCAGGATCAAACCCAAATAATTTCTCCAGCCACATATCTATCTTTCTTTTCATTACACCTCAGCAGTGTTTGCGGGTGCAAAGGTACAACTTTGTTTACTCAAAATTGGGGGGGAGTGGGTTAGGCCAGACGGAAGTTGACGGGCATTTTGAATGTGGTGCGGACATTCTTGCCGCGTATGGTGCCGGGTTTCCAATTCGGCATGATTCTGATGACCCGTATAGCCTCATTATCTAACGACTTGTCGCCGCCGGAACGTACCACTTTGACCTTGCCAATCGTGCCGTCTTTATCGATGACAAACTGCACGATTACCCTGCCCTCGATGCCGTTTTTCTTCGCTTCCTCCGGGTATTTCACGTTCTCCGAGAGGAACGCGCTCAACGCCTTTTGTCCACCCGGGAATGCCGGCATGGTCTGATAGAGCGGGATGGACTCTTTGGGGTTCTTGTTCACCTTGCCGTTCGGCTTGTAATAGACGCAGTCATGTTCCCCTTTCTCGTTCAGTTTCTCCTCGTATTGCAGGTCTCCGTTGGGGTAGAAAAGCTTCCGGTCGTATGTCCTGGGCGCCTTGCCTCCCTCGCCTTCCGGAGTAGTAATGACCAGTTCTTCCAGGATGGCTCCGTCGGGATAGAGGAGCGTCTCGCAGAGTAGTCTGGAGCGCACTCTTCCTTCTTTCTCTTGGAGCGCCAAGCGGCGGATGATATCCTTGCGCTCCGTTCCGGGTTCGAAGAACTGGATGGTGACGATGTTATTCACGGTGTCCATATCCTGGACGATACCATAGCGCGTGGCTTTCGCGCGCTTTACTACATCCATCTCGTCGTCTACCCAAACGGTATCCGCGACAGCGGGCATCTTCGCCATCAATAGCGTCGGCAGCAGGCATGCGAGGGATAAAAAGAGCTTTTTCATATCTCAGATGTTGTTTTATTGTTGTTTGAGCGGAGCTCAGTTTATAGGGTTTATTGGAGTGTAGTTTGTTGGCCTTGGAGGGTGTAGACTTGGTCGTTGCGTTTGGGCGTTATTTCTTTGTGGCGGTGATGTTCACTTGTCCGCGGCCGGAGAGAGTGTATGTCTCCTTATACGTGGCGGTGGCCTCTACATCGGAAGTGAGCGAGAGTTGGTCGTTCTCCAACGTCACCGGCGTATAGGTATAAGAGAGCGTCAAGACCAGGTTTTTGAAGGTTTGCTGCTCGGTCGCGGGATCGATGAAGAGTCTGCCATCGGAGAGACGGGCGATGGTGGAATCTCCCTCCGCCACCATCCATAACTCGTTGTCCTTGTCAGCCAACGAGAGCGACATCTCGCCTTTCTTATCCAACGGAACGGTGATGACCTTCAGGCTATCGGCGTAAAGGTCGATATTACCCTTGGAGACGAAGGTATAGTCTCCGACAAAAACTTCTCGCGGATCGTTGTCTGCCGGCCGCTCACTTATTATAGTTCGCTATACCTTCGTATGCAATTTGCGCACAAAGGTACACAAAAAAAATGACACTCGCAAATAAAAGTGCCATTTTTGATATATTTACATATTAAAAATGTTTATTTGTACGATACGGTTTCGGAAAGGGGCTTACGGCTGAAATGATGTTCGCTGGGTTGTGCTCCTTCAGCCGCATAGCCACAAGGCAAGAGGAAGGACGGCTTATGGTTAGCGGGGAGGTTGAACGCTGCAGCTACTTCTGCGGGGTCGAACCACTTCACCCAACAAGTGCCCAAACCCAATTCGGTAGCTTCGAGCATCATGTGTGTGCCGACGATGGAGCAATCCATGTTTCCGGAACTCTCTCCATCTTTGGTCCACGCCAAGTCGGTATCGTAGCAAACAAGGAACACCACCGGCGCATGGTATGCACAGCGGGTGAGTTCGTTGATTTTGGCAATGGCTTCCGGGCTTTGCAGCACATAGATATGTTGCGGCTGTACGTTTTTCGCCGTCGGAGCAAGGCGTCCGGCTTCGAGGATGGAGTCGATCTTAGCCTGTTCTACGGGCGTCTGAGCATACTCGCGCACAGCGAAACGCGCACGAGCGAGATCCATGAATCCATTTACTTTTTGTTCCTTTTGAGGAGCGCAGGCAGCGAACATGGCCGTTACACATGCGAAGAGAAAGAATTTTTTCATATGTGTGTTTTTGCAAAACATGCGACATAGATCTTATTTCGCCAACTCCGCTACGATATTCTGCTCGAAATCTTTGGGTTCGGCTACCGGAGCAAAACGCTGGATGGTCTTGCCGTCTTTGGAAACGAGGAACTTGGTGAAGTTCCAAAGGATATCGCTGTCTTTCTCCACGCTCTTGCTGATACGTTTGAGCATCGCGTGCGCCGCTTTGCCTTTCAGACCCTTGTATTCCTCGGTAGGAGCCTGCGATTTGAGGTACTCAAATACCGGGTTGGCGTTGGCGCCGTTCACGTCGCTTTTTGCCATCAGCGGGAAAGTCACACCGTGGTTGAGGCGGCAGAACTCCTCTATCTGCTCATCGCTGCCCGGCTCTTGGTTAGCGAACTGATCGCAAGGGAAGCCGAGGATGACGAAGCCCTGATCTTTGTACTTCTTGTATAACTCCTCCAAGCCGTCGTATTGCGGCGTGAAACCGCATTTCGAAGCGGTATTGACGATGAGAATCACTTGACCTTTGTAGTCTGCGAGGTTTACCTCTTTGCCTCTGTTCGAGAGGGCTTTGAAATCATAAATTGTTGCCATATCTGTATTGTTTTTGTAATTAAACGAACTTAGTGTTAGCACGATGCCTGCCGACCAAAATAACTACCAGCAGGGCTGATAGTTACTCATCATTCATATCTTACAACCGTTCCTATCGGAGCGTCCAATAGGTGGATGTTGTATTTGACAGCTATCTTCTTTGCTATGCTGTCCGGTTCGTACCAAGGATGCATGGCTAAAGAATACTTGTCGTGGTGAACCGTAAAGATTTGCTTTGCCTGAAGGTCAAGGATGGCATTTTCGAGGTCTTCGGGCATAGTATGGATATATTTCCAGTTAGCGTTATACTGCCCGTTTTCGAGGAATGCGAGGTCAATAACCCCGAATCGTTCACGTATCTCCTTAAACCGTTTGTCATAGCCTCCGTCACCGCCTATATAGACCTTGCGTCCATTGGCTTCAATCATGAAAGAAGCCCACAATGTCTGATTGCGCGTTCCTAAAAGTCTGTTGGAGAAATGCCGACTTGGTAAGCATGTGATTGTCATCGTGTCCCGAATGGTTGTCTGCCGGCAGAGGCTCTCCTCCCAATCCATCTCCGAAATCTGCTCGTCCGAATAGCCCCAATAACGCAGGTAATCAGCAATACCGAGCGGACAAACAACATGTTTGACTTTTGTACGAATATCTCGCAATGTCGCATAATCCATGTGATCCCAGTGTTCATGTGTGACAACGAGTACGTCAATATCCGGTAAATCACTTGGACGATAAATATCTGTGCCCGGAAAAGTTTTCAGCATCATGGATGATGGCCATTCGGGTTGAAGGAGTGGGTCCACAAGCACACGCTTACCATTCAGACAGAACAGATACGATGAATGTCCGAACCACACCAGCCAATCGCTATCCATCGGCAAGCTTTTCAAGTCTGTTTTGAAGGCAGTTATCGGTTCTTGCGGGAAGCGGAGTGTGTCTTTGTCGGACAGGAAACGCTTGAGCATTTTGAATGTTCTATGCTTAGCGTCTGCTCCGTGTATATCACCTGTAAACTGCTGCGTTGGTTCCTGGTTTTGAAACATCCCGTCGTAGTAGTTCGGCGATGCTTGTATGCGCTCCGTTGAGCGATGCCGCCAGAGTCCGAAGGCCGGATGCGACAATATTGCCACTCCAATCCCGACAAGGAGTAGGATAATACCTAATATGATTAGCAGAATTTTCATTCGCATAATTATTCTACTTCCATTGTGTTGTCATCGTTGATTTGTTTGATAGTCGCCAATGCGTGGTATGGGATGCCGTGCTTCCGGAGGAATTGCCCGCCTTTGGCGAAACCTTTTTCTACGAGAAATCCCATGCCTACAATCTGTGCGCCGGACTGACGGCAGAGATGGATGATACTACCGGAAGCATGACCGTCCGCCAAGAAATCGTCGATAAAAAGGATGCGGTCCTTGTCGGTCAGGAATTCACGGTCAATACACACGGTCTTTTGATCGCCGCGTGTGAAAGACCACACCCACGATTCCCACGATTTATCCACCGTCTTAGGAATGCTCTTCTTTACAAACACCACCGGCAGATGCATAATATAGCCTAAGAGGATTGCCGGTGCGATGCCGGATGCCTCAATGGTAACAATCTTGTTGATGCCTTGGTTAGCAAACAAACGCGCAAACTCCTGCGCACAATGCATCATCAGTTCCGGGTCTAATTGATGGTTGAGAAAACTACTGACACGGATGATGTTTCCCTCTTTTTTCGCCATCCCATCCTTTAAGATCCGTTGTCTTAATTCTTCCATAATGGTTTCGATTCAACGTTTATTAAACAATTGTGGGTGCAAAGGTACAACATTTTTTCAGAATATGCAAGTGAGGGAGCAAAATAGAGGGCGTATTTTTTTGTAATTATACAAAAATATTTGCATATATCAAAAAAAAGCAGTACATTTGCGTGCAAATTTGATGAACCATGAAAATTCAATTCTTGGGTGCGACGCGCGAAGTGACCGGAAGCAAGCACCTCATCACTACTGATTCAGGACACCGGATACTGCTTGATTGCGGTATGTATCAAGGTAAAGGAATGGAGACCGATGCTGCGAACAGGGATTTGGGGTTTGACCCTGCGACGCTTGATTGCGTGGTACTCAGTCACGCGCATATTGACCATTCGGGACTGATACCGTATATCGTGAAGATGGGATTCAAAGGCGACATCTACTGCACGCCCGCCACGCGCGATTTATGCGCGCTCATGTTAGCCGATACCGCTTTTATCCAGGAGCAGGATGTGCGGACGTACAACAAGAAGATTGACCGCCAAAATCCCCATAAGGAGAAAGGGAAGAAATACAAAGTAGAGCCGCTTTATAACCAGCAGGACGTGAACCGCGCGATGAAACATTTCGTGACGTATGGTTACGACCGTCGTTTCCGCCTGTTCGATGACGTGCTCCTTACTTTCACCAACTCGGGACACATGCTTGGCGGCGCTATTTGCAGTTTGGAGATCTATGAGACGGATAATAATCCGAATGGCAGCCCGTCTCCGGCGACTCGCCGGTGGAAAAGGCTCACATACACAAGCGATATCGGCCGGCCGAAGAGTCATATTCTTCCTCCTCCGCAGTTGTTCCCGCAATGCGATTATCTGATATGCGAGTCCACGTACGGCGACCGGCTTCATGACGCACCGGAAGCGACGGAAGAACAACTGTTAGGTATCGTAGAGGACACCTGTGTTTATCGCAAGGGGCAGTTACTCATTCCGTCTTTCTCTGTAGGTCGTACGCAGGAGATCGTCTATGTGCTGAACCAACTCTATAACGACGGGCGTTTACCGCATATACCGGTTTATGTGGACAGTCCGATGAGCACGAACGCCACGCAGATTTTCCGTATGTATCCGGACGAACTGAGCGACGAGGTACAGGACACGCTGCGTTTCGATCCCGATCCATTCGGGTTCAACACGTTACGTTACATCACAGACATCAACGAATCGAAGATGCTGAACCATAAGGAGGAACCGTGCATCATCATCTCCGCGAGCGGAATGTTGGAGGCCGGGCGAATCAAGCACCATGTGGCGAGTCATATCTCCGACCCGCGTTGCACGATTCTTATCGTCGGTTATTGCGAACCCACCACGCTCGGTGCGCGTATCCAGCAACCCGGTTTACAATGGATTTCCATCTTCGGTCTCGACCGGCGTATCAAAGCGCAGATCACGAAGATAGAGAGTTTCTCCGGTCATGGTGATTATCAGGAGATGATAGACTACTTGACGCGCAGTCTGGAAGTGAAGGAAGTTCAGCGTGTCTTTGTGGTACACGGTTCTGAAGAGGCGGCCGGGGCGTATAAGGATCACCTGCAGGAGGCCGGATTCCGGAATATCGAAGTGCCGGAACATGGCGAAGAGGTGGTTTTGTAAGGAACAAAAAAAACAAAAGAGCCCTTGCGGACTCTTTGTCGGGTAGGCGAGATTCGAACTCACGACCTCCTGCTCCCAAAGCAGGCATTCTAACCGGGCTGAACTACTACCCGAAGCGTGTGCAGCACGCGAGAACTACTTAGTTCAAAATCGGCTGCAAAAGTACTGCTTTTTTTTGAGATATGCAAATATTTTGGTGATAAAATGCGCTACAAGGCTATTTTTATTGACATAGACGACACAATTCTCGATTATATTCCCTGTTGCAGGGAGGCGTTTATGCATGCTTTGGAGGCATTGAGGAATGAAGCGCCCGAGGTGTCTGTTGACGCCGCTGCGCGTCTGACAGATGAGGAATGGTTTCAGGTATTCTTTTCTATCTCCGGCAGACTGTTTTCGGAGGCGAAGCACGGGTTGCATACGATAGCCGAGGTGATGGAGATGTATCCGCGTGAGTTTGTGGGCAGGTGGAATGAGTTGACGCATGGCGGTGAAGGAGATCTGACGGCGCAGGCCGACACCTTCAAGCATGCTTTTCGTGCGGCATGGGGACAAACTCATGTCTTGGTACCCGGTGCGCGCGAGACGTTGGAAGCCCTGCGTGCGAAAGGTTACCGGCTCTTTGCCGCCAGCAACAGTTTCGGTCATCTCCAGCGCAGCCGATTAGAACAGGCTGGGGTGCTGTATCTTTTCGAGGACACGTACATATCCATGGATATCGGTTATGACAAACCCGATATGCGCTTTTATACAGAGGCTCTTCGCCGTTGCGGAGTGCCGCCGCAGGATGTGGTGATGGTGGGCGATAGTATGACGACCGACATCATCGGTGCGCGAGCCGCAGGCATCGATGCCGTTTATTTTAATAAACGGGGAGAAGAGATAAGCGAATCCGAACGGAATGGATTAAGGGTTATTTCCTCACTTCCGGAGTTATTGGCATTGTTGTAACCATGCGAGCAGCGCCTGCATGTCCGGCAACACGACATCTGCTTTCTCTTCCCAGAGCGCAGAGTCGGGTAGAATACCGGTGTTGACGGCTACCGTAAAGAGTTCCGCCGCTTTACCGGCCCGAACGCCTAACGGCGCATTCTCTACCACCATACATTCGTTTTTCGCAAAGCCGCATCTTTCCCAAGCTTTCAGATAGGGTTCCGGATGGGGTTTGCCGTGCTGTACATCGAAGGCGGATATGATGCCTGAAAAGGTGTCCGGAAAAGTCTTGCGAAGGTTGTCAAGTAATGATTTCTGCCCGGACCCTGTGACCACCCAACACTGCACACCACGCGACTTGAGGAAAGCGAGCACTTCGCGGATACCGGGTATCAGTTCGGGTAATTCACCTCCTGTTAACTCATTGAAATGCTGCGACTTATCCGCATACACGGCTTCAATCAGTTCTGGCGTTGCGTCCACCCCATGTATGAGTCGGTTCGCCTCATTGATGACCGATGCGCCTGTTCGTCCTTCGTTTTGGTACGTCTGATTCTCCGTGAACGGCAGTCCGTGCTTGTGCATCGCCCATTCCCATGATCTGGCATGGTAAGGCATGGAGTTAAAGAGCACTCCGTCCTGGTCGAAGAAGACCGCCTTGGGCATTGGACGCATGGCCTGTTCGGGTGTCGAGCCTCTCGACCCTCTCGACCCGAAGATAGTGCTGCCTATTCGAACCATCGTACTACCGCATTCGATGGCGATACGGTAATCATCGCTCATACCCATGCTTAAGGTTGAAAGTTTAACGTTTAAAGTCGAAAGAAGCTCTTTCGCTTTGCTAAAGCACCGCCGGATCTCCGTTTCGTCATCGGTATTGGTGGCCATGGCCATCAGTCCCTGAATACGAACATTCTCGAATGTGTGAAAGTGTGAAGGTGTGAATACCTGAATGATTTCTTCCGGCGAGAAGCCTGTTTTGCTTTCTTCTTTTGCGACATGCACTTCGAGCAGCACGTTCTGCACCAAGCCTTGTTTGGCGGCTTCGTCATTGATGGCCTGCAGCAGTCGTACGGAGTCCACGGACTGGATGAGGTAGGGACGCATCTTCAACAAGTCCCGCACTTTATTGGTCTGCAGATGTCCGATGAAATGCCAATGGATATCAGACGGCAGGGCCGGTACTTTCTTTTGCAATTCCTGTACACGGCTCTCGCCGAAGTGCCGTTCTCCCGCCTCATACGCTTCACGAATCGCCTCTACGGGGTGAAACTTACTCACGCACACGAGTGTCACGCCCGCGGGTATATGTGCGCGCACGTTCCTTATTTGTTCTGCAACCATTGTGCGTAAGGAGCTATATAGCGTTCTTTTTTCTCGGGATAGACGGTCTGCAAATCCACCATGATTCCCGTCTCATAGACATTCGCCAACTCGTCATTGACGGCGTTTCCGAAGAACTGGAGATCGTTGGTGATGTTGAGGTATGCAGAGAACATAGGCGGAATAACCGTTCCCTGTTCGCGTACCGCATGCTGCAGGATATGGTAGTTCTCTTGCGGATCATCCCCCGTGAAGGGATCGGAAGCCAAAGGATTAAGGGTCAGGGGATGATAGGGCGCAAACAAACCCTCTTCGCCTGTGTGGTAACGGCGCAGATACTCATAGATGAGGTCTCTGGCCGTGCTATTATAGGATGGGTAAATCGTCACTTTGCCAATCATCCATCTTACCTCCGGGTGGTTGTACATCACCGCTCCTATACCATCCCAGATATTATCGAGCGCGAAGAGTGCTTTGACGCCCATCTCGCGTTTCTGATACATGGGTTGCACGAATGCGCGTCCGAACTCAATGGTGTGCGGAAGGTACTCACGGATGAAGCGTTCGGAGTAATGGAAGAGATGCGCGGAGGTGATGAAGGGTTGTCCGTCGCGAATCTCGGCTTCCGAACAGATGAGGTAGCGGTAGCCGCCGATGATCTGTTGGTGCTCGGGGTCCCAGACGATGAGTTGGTGGTACGGTTTCGCCATCGTGTCCATCTCATCGATATCCATCTCTTTACCTGTCGCTCCGCCGCCATCGCGATAACTGATTTCGCGCAGGCGCGCTATCTCCCGCATCACATTCGGACACTCATGCGCCGTGATATCATAGATGAGGTTGTCCGCTTTGTTGGACGGACGAAGCAGATGACCTTCTAACTCTTTGAGTAACAGACTCGTTTCAACAGCAGGTATGATTTCTTGCATATTCATTTATCTTTAATCTTTCAACTTTCATTCTTTCATTCTTTCAACTTTCAACTTTACCTCTTCCGCCCATTGTTTGGGCGTCTTGGAGGCATCGAAAGTGGTGTAAGGGATAGGCGGGAGCACATGAACCTTAAAGTGCTTGCCATGGGCTCCGTACATCTCATCCACGAGGTATAACATCTCGATGTTCAGTTTGATATGCAGCAGTTTGCGCAGGAAGGCGAGGACGTAGAAGAACTTACTGTTCCTGCCCTCGAAATAGATCGGTACGATATCGCGTTGGTACTCTTTGGCGCGTTGTACAAAATTCTTCTGCCACTCGAGATCGCATACCTGCCATTTGCCGTTTATCCGTTGCAGGCGGCTGCATGCACCTGCAGGGAAAGTGAGTACATCCGTCCCGGCTTCCCACATCTGTTGCTGTGCCTCCACTTGTTCGCGACTCAACTGCCCGACCTTGTTCACCGGCGCCCAAAGACTATTGATGGGTTCAATATACATGAGCAACTCATTGACAATGACTTTCAGCGGTCTCGGGCGGTGCTCATGAATCATCTGTGCGATAATCATGCCGTCCAGTCCGCCGAGGGGATGGTTGGAAACGAAAATGACGGGCTTGTCCTCCGCAGGGATGTTCTCAGTACCCTCGATAGAAGCGGTACAGCCTAACTCTTCGTCCAGCACCAGCCGGATGAAGTCGTAGTTGCGCTCAGTCGGGTGTTTGCGCAGGAAAGCGTTCATCTGTTTCACATGGGTGATGCGCTCCAGATACCGGATGAGGAACTCCGGTATATGCGCCTTCGGCGCTTTGCGGATCATATGCGCCCGGGCTTCACCTCTTTTTCTCGGCGTACGCAAGGGATGCCGTCGAAAAAGAGTCGTCGCCGGAGACACGTATTCTCTTGCAGATCGTTCTCACCGCACGGATGCTTGCCTGCTTGAAGAGAGGGGATTATAGATGAAAAAAACCGAAAAGATTTTGCTTGCCTGCGGCGCGGCCGCCGTCGCGCTGCCGGCCTTCCTGCTCGCGCCCGGCCGGGCGACGAAGGGACAGAAGGCGCCCTTTTGGGGCCGCAACTTTGCCCATCGCGGTCTGCACAGCCGCGACAGGAGCGTGCCGGAGAACTCCCTGAAGGCCTTCGAGCTGGCCTCCGCGGCCGGCTACGGCATGGAGCTGGACGTGCAGCTCACGCGCGACGGCCAGGTGGTCGTGTTCCACGACGACGATCTCCGGCGCGTCTGCGGCGTCGAGGGAAAGGTCTGGGACTATACCTTCTCCGAGCTGCAGAAGTTCCCGCTCTGCGGCACCGAGGAGCGCATCCCGCTTTTCTCCGACGTGCTCAACACCGTGCGCGGCCGCGGCGCGATCATCTGCGAGCTCAAAAACGGCCCGCGCAACCGCGAGCTGTGCAAGAAGACCTACGATCTGATCGCCGCCTACCCCGGCGAGATCTGCGTCGAGAGCTTCAATCCCATGATCGTCGCCTGGTTCCGCTTCCACGCGCCGGAGCTGCTGCGCGGTCAGCTGGCGACCGATGAGTACAAGGACCGCAGCGCCCTGCAGGGCTTTCTGCTGCGCAACTGCCTGCTGAACTTCCTCGCCCGCCCGCAGTTCATCGCCTACAAGCTGGTGAAGCGCCCCCTCACGGTCCGCTTCTCCGAGCTGCTCGGCGCGATGCGCGTGGCCTGGACCTCGCACGAGCCGCGCAACGAAAAAGGCCAGGACGCGGTGATCTTCGAATTCTACAAGCCGCGCGTGAGCTTCAAGTAAGACCGGACCGGCCCCGCCCTTTTGAAAAAGGCGGGGCCGGTGTTCTTTTTTCGCTTTGACCCCGGCGCTTCCCGGGAACGGCCGGAGCCGGAAAAAACACGCGGGATATCCGGATGATTTTTGTTGCGCTTGCGTCGGTTTTCGTTTATAGTATTATTATTGAAGCAAAAAGCTACGGCTAAAACGATACAGCACGGAAAGGAAATGAGTATATGAAATCTGACGTTATCCGCATCGATAATCAGGGCTACGGCTTTGAAGACGCCATCATGGAAGTCGAAAGAGCCGCCTGCTACCGCGGTCTGAGCCATAAGGAAGAGATGCAGCTCCGGCTCTGCGCCGAGGAGATGCTCTCTCTGGTCCGCAGCGTGACGGGCGAGATGAAGGCCAGCTTCTGGCTCGAAAACGAAGGGAAGGCCTTCGATCTGCATCTGACCACCCGGACCGTGATGGACAAGGAAAAACGCAGCCTTTTGATCCAGTCCACGTCCTCCCGCAGAAACGAGTCGGCCACGACCTTCCTCGGCAAGCTGCGCGATCTGTTCGAGGAGGCGATCCTCGGCTATCCCGACGACAGCGACGACGGCATTCCCGACGAGGTCTACAAGGACCTGGTGGTCCATCCGGCGGAAAACCCGGAATGGGACGAGTTTGAACAGTCCGTCCTGCGGAGCGTGGCGGACAAGGTGAAGATCGCCATTCGGGGCGACAGCATCGACATGACGGTGAGCAAGAGCTTCGGCTGATCGAAAGGAGAAGAACATGACCATTCTGAAAAAACAAGACGACAAAACGCTGTATCTCGCGCTGGCGGGACATCTGGATACCCTGAGCGCCCCGCAGCTGGAGGCGGAGCTGAAAAGCTCCCTGGACGGCGCGGACAGCCTCGTCCTGGATCTTGAAGGCCTGGACTACATCTCTTCCGCCGGGCTGCGCGTGCTGCTGAGCGCGCACAAGCGAATGAGCGGCAAGGGCGGCATGAAGGTCAGAAACGTCAACGAGGTCGTACAGGAAGTGTTCAGCGTGACGGGCTTCGACGACATCCTGGACATTGAATAACCAAGCACAGAAAAAAGCGAGGGGGCTCTCCGCCCCCTCGCTTTTTTTAAGTTTTTTTACTTTTCTTCGGCCTCTTCCCCGTCTTCCTCGGGATCCTCGAGGTCCTGCGGCAGGACGGTCATCAGATCGTCCTTCGTCGGCTCGCCCTCCATCTGCGCGACGCGGTTGGAGTGGCGCACGACCATGTCCTCGAAGAGGTTGCGGACGTAGCGGCCGTTGCCGAAGTTCTCGCCGCGCTCGGCGTAGAGCTCGTCGAAGAGCTTCCTTGCCGCCTCGTCGGCCTCCGGGCTGAGGACGTAGCCGTTCTTTTTGCACTGCAGCAGGAAGATGCCCATGAGCTGCTCGCCCGAATAGTCCTCGAAATAGAAGAACTTGTTGAAGCGGGACTCGAGACCCGGATTGGACTCGAGGAACTCGCGCATCGGCTGGGTGTAGCCCGCCACGATCACCACGCGATTGTCGCGGTGGTCCTCCATGGCCTTGAGGAGCGTCTCGATGGCCTCGCGGCCGAAGTCGTTCTCGCCGCCGGAGGAGAGGGAGTAGGCCTCGTCGATGAAGAGCACGCCGCCGAGGGCGGACTTGATGACCTCCTGGGTCTTGAGGGCGGTCTGCCCGACGTAGCCCGCCACGAGACCGGAACGGTCCACCTCGACGAGCTGGCCCTTTTCCAGCGCGCCGATCGCGGCGTAGAGCCCGCCGACGAGCCGCGCCACCGTGGTCTTGCCCGTGCCGGGGTTGCCCATGAACACCATGTGCATCGACATCGGCGCGACGGGCAGCTCGTTCTGCTCGCGCAGCTTGCGCACCTTGATGAGGTTCATCAGGCTCTTGATGTCCTTCTTGATGTTCTCCAGGCCGATCAGACCCTCGAGCTCGGCCATCAGCTCGTCGAGGTCGGGCTTTTTCTCCTGCTCCTCGGTCCTGGCGTTCGTTTCGGGCTTTCCGCCGGAGGTCTGGGTCTGGGGCGGATGCTTTTCGGAGAAGCTCGGCTCGCCGCTGGTGACGAAGTCGAGGGGATTGAGCGCCTCCTTGGACTTGCGCACGCCGGAGGTGTCGCAGATGGCGGTCAGCTTGTCGGTGCACGTTCGTGAGCATGCGCACGAAGGTGCGCGAGGTCTCGCTGCCGCGGCGCGCGTCGCTCTCGGCCAGGTTCCAGAAGAACACGGGCGGGAGGAACACCTCGCTGTCGCAGACCGAGCTCGTCAGCGTCCAGAGCATCCAGGTCGGGCGCGGCCGGCCGCGGGAATAGATCTGGTTGGCCATGTCGACGTGGCGCTGCGTGATGCTGCCGGCCTTGCTCCACAGTCCGAGCGCGCAGGAGGTCATGAACTTGTCCAGCTCCTCGGAGAGCGTGATGCTGCCGACGCGGTAGAAGGCGTCCGTGTTGGCGACGTAGATCTTATGAAATTCCTCGGGGGTTCGGTTCCAGGCTGTAGGCATGTCAGGCGCCCTCCCTTTACTTATGATACAGTTTTTTGGCCTGATACTTCGGCTCGAAGGTGACGTTCACGCCGAGCTTTTTGAACAGGTCGGAGTCCACGTGCGAGAGGATGACGGAGGAGTGCGCCTCGCAGCCGCGCAGCTTGCCCAGCTGGTCGATGGCCAGCTCCGCCATCGGATTCGTCACGGCGCAGATCGACAGCGCGATGAGCAGCTCGTCGGTGTGCAGGCGCG
>CADBVL010000029.1 GCA_902798015.1 uncultured Bacteroidales bacterium | reverse complement strand
AGATTGTTTGGCCTGGAAGAGTCCGTACAGTTCGTTGGTCTTGGAGTAGATGAGCGAGTCAGGAGAGTTCACGTACTTGCCCACATTGTCTTTCTTCTTCAGTATACGTCCGGCAAATGCAACCGGCTTACCGCTGACGGTGAAGATGGGGAAGATGACGCGGTCCCGGAAGCGGTCGTAGAGTCGTCCATCCTCACTCTTACCCACCACGCCGACACCAATTTTTGTATCCACGTTATTCGTGATGAACTCTTCCTTGAATCCTTTGGATTGGAGTGCCGTTGCAAGGGGGTTGCCTTTCTCAGGCGAGTATCCAAGTTGGAACTTACGGATGATATCATCGCGCAAGCCGCGTTCGCGGAAATAACTGAGACCTATCGCCTGACCTTCGTTCGTTTCCCATAATTGGTCCTGAAACCATTTATTCGCGAACTCATTGACAATGAACATGGACTCGCGGTTATCCTGACGTTGCTGCTCCTCGGCCGTCATCTCACGTTCTTCAATCTCAATGTGATATTTCTTACCGAGTTGTTTGAGTGCATCCACGTAGCTGCATTGCTCTATCTCCATGATAAAGCCGACAGCATGGCCACTGGCTCCGCAGCCGAAACATTTGTATATTCCTTTAGAGGGGCTGACAGTGAACGAGCCTGTTTTCTCATTATGGAAAGGGCACAGTCCGATGAGGTTTGCGCCACGTTTGCGCAACGTGACATAATCGCTGACCACCTCTTCTATCTTCGCGGCCGCATATATTTTCTCTATGGTATCTCTTGGGATCACTTTTTTAGTCTTTATACCAGAGGTAAACTCCGAGTTTGATATTCCACTGGTCCAAGCGTCCGCGAGTATGGTTTCCTGTGGAGAAATCCGCATTCTTGTATGGGTTGATCAAGCCGAAGTCATATCCTCCGCGAAGGAAATAGCGTTTGTACTGGAATCCTGCCCCTACGCCCCAGGTGATGTTCAGACGTTTGAGGGCGTTGTCGGCAGTCTTATGCGTCGGATCCAAATCGTCATCTCCAATTACATACGCATTGAAACGCTCGCCATAGATGGTCGTCACCACATCGGTAACCGGATCCCACTCCTGCCGAACCGTACGCATACCAAAGTCCAAACCGCACTGGATAGTAGGACCGGTATATAGCATCAGGTAGGTCTCTTTTGCCACCTCGAACTTATACTGCCAGTCTACGAACAGTTCCAATTGGTGGTAGAAGATCATGGTGCGTTTTTTCGGATAATTGTACATGGTTGTGGAATTCCAACCACTATTGGACGCGCCGAAAGTATAGTTCAGTCCTATGGAACTACCGAAACCGGCTACATAACTGGCGTCATACACTACGCCCACTTTGAAACCATTCAATTTGACGGTATTCGACAACGTATCCTTGGAAGTAGGACTATTCAGGCGTACAATGGGTTGCGCCCATCCGATGTGAAAACCGAAACCTTGTTTTGGCAGATCCACGGCAGAAACGCTAATTGCCATGAAAGCCATCAATACTGTAAATACACTTTTTTTCATATCTCTAATTCATTAATTCTCTAATTCTTTCATTCCTTCAACTTTTCTAAACACATCCTCCGGGCTGATTGGCCGTTGGTCTTCCGCCCAGAAGAAATCGGCCAGTCGATCCGCTCCGCCCGGTATCTGGTCTATCGGGAACATGATACCCGTTGTCTCCTTAGTGAAACGCAGGCGGTATATATTGCGGTCTTTGACATAGGCCCGTATATAACTGCTTTCCGTCGTATTCATTCCTACGAAACTGCCATCCTGCTCGTCCTTCGGGTAGAAAATCGTCAGGGCATTACCGCTAACATCGATGGTATGCACTTCGCCGTCGGTCAAGTAGGCTGTGATCTCTTTGCCGCTCATCTGGTTGAAGATGTCGAGTGTATCCTGCATGACGCAGATAGCGTTAGGTGCACCCACTGCATGATCCACCGCGCCGTTGACGATATAGACAATGATACTATCCGCCGCTATCTGCTGATTTGCATTCCAGCAGATGGGCCGTGTGTACAGATGGATAGTGGAATCCGAGCCGAGATAAACCATGGAGTCACATATCATTTGCATGTCATCGCGGTAGATACGTGCGGCATGGTGGGCGCGCACGCGGCGGTAAGTACTGTCCTTCAAGGCGGTGTCTGCAAACTGCAGTTCTTCCGTAAACAACGTATCGGCATGGATGTACGCTATGTGCGCGCTATCGGACCAATCCACCATCAGTGCGCTGTCGGTCGCGTACCCACGACTGGCTTCTTCGTACATCTGACCGTACTCGCCGTATAGAGTGGCTCGTTGCGCCGTGTCCCGCATCTCCATGTGCCCCAACACTTTTCCGAAGCCGATTAGCTTGTCGTAATAGATGGTGTCCCCGGTCATGGATTTACCGTCTTTATGTTTCACTAACGATCTATCCAGAAGCATTGACTGCTCGTTCTCCGTATTATACCATCCGCGGGAGGTAGTGATAGTAGTCTCTTCTTCATAAACGACCGTCGTCGGACTGACGATATTCGCCACCTTCGTGTCCGTATGATAAATCAGCGTGTCGCTTGTGAGCACGAAATTGGGATTGGTCAGATGTACCTCCTGACTGAACAGTGCCTGTTTGGTATTCGGCACATACTGCCCGCGAACGGAAGTAAGGGTATTGAGCGAGTCTTTGACCACTCCTCCCGTATAGTAATACGCGACTCCTCGCGCACGGTCGTAGTTAAGGCTGTCGGTGGTCAGCACCGTAGGATTACCTGTTTCCTTGCCGTGTATGAGGCGCACGCGTCTTCTCATGCGCGCAAGCTTTGTATTGCCGTTATAGTACAGCCGGTCACAGAATCCCCGCAACGTATCTCCCTGCTCGAAGCGCACATGGCCGAAGGCGTCAAGGGAGTTGGTTGTCTCATAGAAATACGCACTGTCGCAGAACATAAGTGCGTCTTCATGCCGAAAACGCACATTGCCTTTCAGGATCTGGGCATCGGCGATGCGTTCTTGATCAAAACTCAAGGTCTCCGAGCGCTCCAGATAAACCATGGTCTGACCCGTCAGGGACAAAGGACAAAGGACAAAGGACAATAGACCGAATAGAATCGGTCGAATCATGTTTGTCGTTATTGTCTTTAGTATTTTGTCCATCGTCTTTCAGCGAAGCGGTCTATCAATGGATCCATCCCGGGTATTCAAAGTCGCAGCCTTGCCATTCGGGTGAAATCTGCACGTAGGTCGTCTTTTGTTTTTTGATGATCCAGTCGTGGAGCAGTTCCCGTCCCTTCTGTGCTTCAAGCATGGATTTTATCGTCTGGAAATCATCCGTGAGATTGGCGCGATGCACGTCTGTACGTTTCTTAAGCCGCACGATAGCGCATACCTCGCGGTTCTTTTGCTGGTCCATCATCACAAACGGCTGGGACACTTCACCTTCCTGCATGGCGTATATCTGCTTGGCGATCTCCGGCGCCAGTTCTTGATATTCGAACCGGCTGCTACCCGTGTTAGGATTGATCATCAGGCCGGCATTCATGACGGTGTTCTTGTCTTCCGAGAAACGAATCACCGCCTGCTCGAACTGAAGACTGTCGAGCAAAATAAAACTGCGGATACTATCCAGACGTTCGATGGCTTTCACTTTGTCCAACGCGCTGATACGGGGACGAAGAAGGATATGTCGGCAGTTGATGCGGTCTCCTTTTTTCTCGATGAGTTGGATGATATGATAGCCGTATTCGGTTTTCACGATACGCGAGACGCGGCGCGGGTCATTCATATTAAACGCCACTTCCGCAAATTCGGGTACCAGCTGACCCTTTCCGACGAATCCCAGTTCTCCGCCACGCTTGGCACTCTCCGTATCTTCCGAATAGAGTCGCGCTAACATGCTGAAATCCGCTTTCCCGCTCTGCACGCGTTCGGTAAACTCGCGCAGACGCTGTTTGATACGCTCCGTCTCTTCTGCCGGCACGGCAGGTTCAAAACTCAATATCTGCACCTCCACTTGCGCCGGCATCATCGGGATAGAATCCATCGGCAGCGAGTTGTAATAACGACGTATCTCCGCCGGCGTCGGTTTGATGTTCGACGTCAGTTTCTGCTGCATTTGCTGAATAATCATTTGGTTGCGCACCGTGGTCATCATCTCCTCGCGGATCTCGCTGCTTGTTTTGCGGAAATACTCCTCCATCTTTTCTTTGGAACCGATCTGGTTGATGTAGTAGTTCATTCGCATGTCCACCTGATAACTCACCGTTGATTCATTGGCTTCGATAGAGTCCAACTCCGCCTGGTGCAAGTATAGTTTCTGGACTGCGAGTTGCTCCGGAATGACACAATAAGGGTCTCCGGGTATCTGCTGTCCTTCGTATTGCGCACGCAGACGTTCTTCTTCCACCTCGCTGCGCAGGATGGCTTCGTCTCCCACTACCCAAATCACCTCGTCAATAACCTGCGCCTGTAAAGGTGAGAGGTGAAAGGCGAAAGCTAAAAGGAAAAATCCTATAAACTTTAAACTTTCAACTTTAAACTTTACCTTATTCATAGAAATGTATTTTTCTCTCTTGTATCGCCTCGTTGTAGAGTCGTTCGCGCTCTTTGCGCATGAACTCCACTTGACGGGCGTTTAATATGATTTTCTCTATTTCCGGGCGGGCATACTCTATCGGCATTGCATCGCCTCGCATGTATTTGTCGGTGATTTGCAACAGATACATCTTCGTTGAATCCGTCACTTCTATATGGTTGGACGATTTCAGTTTTGCCTCCAGTTCCGCCCGCTCGACCGGTAAGAGACGGATGATGTCCGTCGTGGTCTTCCATTGCTCGACAAAAAGTTCGTATCCACTGGCATTCTGGTACACATATTTCTCTATCTTGTCGAGCGACTGCGCCGCCATCCACTGGCGCAGTTTAGGGATGTTGGGTGCATCGGATGGCACCACTACCAGCATTCCTTTCATGATACTCTCATCCAGTTTGAAGCGTTCGGGCATCTGTTGGTAGAAGGCATTCACGGTGCTGTCCATGATCGTTTTCGACATACGACGGTCCACGAGTCGTTCCTCGTACGCCTGCGCGTACAACGTCCGGCGATAGTCTTCCACCATTGTCTCTATTTGCTGATTCGCATGAGACGCCGCTTCGTCATACAACAGGATATCCTGCGCCCACTGGCGTATAAACTGCTGAGCGGCACGCAGACTGTCTTCACTATTCATTCCCAACGTGAGCGAATCCAAGGTAGAGCGGTACAAGTAATGTCCGTTCAACTCAACCGCCGCACCCGACTGCTGTTTCTTCTCGAACGCCTGACAACCGCAGAGCAAGAAACATGCCAGGACGGCATATAGAATCATTGTCTTTTTCATACACTTTTTCAATTGCGGCTGCAAAATTACAAAATAATTTTGACATACGCAAATTTATGCTTTATTTTTGAGTTATCGTATATAGCCGATGTCCGTCCACCAGTTCGAATGTGTCCGGCAGGGTTACCTTCGGAGCCGGCACTCCGTCACCGATGGTCAGTTCCGGCGCCACTTCCACATGAATCTCATCCCAGATGCCGGACTCCAGAATGTGATTCAGGAGCGTTGTTCCTCCTTCGACCAACAGGGAGTGGATATTCCGCGCCGCCAGATCGGATAGCACAAACGGCCAATCGGTGCGTTCACGATAGACGATTGTCTCGGTTCCATCGGAGAAAATCCGTGCGTCAGGAGGTATCCTGTTATGCCTGTCCAATGTCACGCGGATGGGGTTGCGTCCTTCCCAATGGGTATTTAACAGACGCGGGTTATCTAACAGCACGGTGTTTGTTCCCACCATGATGGCCATGTTCTCCGCCCGCATCTTGTGCACCAGTTTTTTGGTTTGTGGAGTAGAGATGGTTAGGGCGCCATTGAGGTGCTCTCCCTTCCCTTGAGGGAGGGGTTGGGGGTAGGCTCGTTTTTTGTCGATGAATCCGTCCTCTGTCTGCGCCCATTTGAGGATGACATAGGGACGATGTTTCTCATGGAGACAGAGGAAGCGCTTGTTGAGTTCGCGGCACTCTTTCTCAAGCACACCGACAATAACCTCTATGCCCGCATCGCGTAACATCTGTACACCTTTTCCGGCCACCAGGGGGTTCGGATCCAACATGCCTACCACGACACGCCCCACGCCTTTTTCGATAATCAGTTTCGCGCAAGGGGGTGTCTTGCCATAATGGGAGCAAGGTTCCAAAGAGACGAAAAGTGTGCAGTCACTGAGGTCTGACAACTGACTTCTGAAGGCTGAGTTCTCAAACGCCTTGAAGCAGTTCACTTCCGCGTGTCCCTCTCCGTATTTCTCATGCCATCCTTCGGCGAGAATCTGCTCGTCGCTGTTGCGTACAAGGACGGCTCCCACCATAGGATTGGGGGCTACGAAATATTCTCCCCGACGAGCTATTTCGATACATCTTGCAATAAAATTTGCGTATTCCATTTTTTTATAGTATCTTTGCGCCAAATTTACAAATGAACAATGACCAATATCCACGCTGTTATATCCGATATCCAATCCCAGCTTGAGACCGTCTATCCAAAGGACGAGGCGGGTGCATTGGCATGGTGGATCATGGAGGAAGAGACGGGTCTGTCACGTTCCCAAATCCTAACAGGCTGCAAAATTACAAAAAATTTTGCACATGTGCAAGAGGTGATTGCACGTTTATTGCATTTTGAGCCTATTCAGTACATTTACGGTCACACGGAATGGTGCGGTTTGGACCTCAAAGTCACTCCTGCCACCCTCATCCCCCGCCCTGAAACCGCCGAACTCGTGGAGCAGATAAACAAGCCTACCCAAACCCTCCCTAAAGGGAAGGCTTTAAAAGTATTGGACATAGGAACAGGCAGCGGGTGCATCGCCATTGCTCTCAAAAAAGCGCATCCGAAATGGGAGGTTACGGGTATTGACATCTCGGAGGAGGCGATAGAGGTGGCGAAGGAGAATGCGAAGCGAAACAAGGTCGATGTCAACTTTCAGGTCGCTGATATCTTCTCTGACCAAATGACCAAATATCTCAATAAATGGTACATGGTAAATGACCAAATGGTACATATCGTCGTCTCCAATCCTCCGTATATATGCGAGAAGGAGAAATCGGGTATGCGGAGGAATGTATTGGATTTTGAGCCGTCGGGTGCGTTGTTCGTACCGGATGATGACCCGTTGAAGTTCTATAGACGGATTGCAGAACTCTTCTCCTTGCCCCTTCGGGCGGAAGTTCGGGAGAGGGATTTTCTCTTCTTTGAGATCAACGAAGCTTATGGCGATGAGATAGTGGCATTACTGAATGACTACGGATACACGGATATCCGTTTAATCAAAGACATGTATGGAAAAGCACGAATTATCGAAGGCAGAATGGTTGGATAAATGCGAGGCGTATTGTGCCCGTTCCGAGCATTGCGCAGCCGATGTACGGCGCAAGTTATACGAGTGGGGTGCGCCGCCGGATTTTCCCGATGAAAACGGAGAAATTAAGCCCTTATGGCAAGAGATCGAGGAGATTCTATACCAGCGGGATTTTTTGAACGATGTCCGTTTTTGTCAAGCGTACGTACATGATAAGGTAGAGTACCAGCGATGGGGGCGGATGAAGATTCAAGCAGGTTTGCGCGCATTACAACTGCCGGAGCGAGAGATACAAGAAGCCCTGAAAAACCTCGATGAAATCGCGTATTTTGCCAATCTGAGAAAGTTGATCAAGGAGCGTAAGAACGACTCCGAAGAGAAACGTTTGCGCTTTCTCGCGCAGCGTGGTTTTACGATGGACGACATCAAGCGCGCTCTACACGCTTAGGACATATTTTCTGAGCCAAGAATCTATATCCTCTATTTCCGGATTCACATGTTTCCGGACTATTTGTCGGCGATGGTAAATGGTCTGTTTCTGGACGTTGAGTACAATCGACATGTCATTGTCGGAAGCTCCGATGATTGAGAGGATAGCAAACTGCATGTCGGACTCTGTCAGTTCGGGATACTCTGCGCGGAGACGACTGATGGCGCCATCCAGCGCTTTGTCAATCGAAGCAATCAGTTCATTCAGGCTATCTTTATTCATCACCAGTTTCTCATCCCGATAGGTCTGCAACCATTTCGGGAATTCAACTTCGATTCCTCTCATTCGCTGGAGTTCTATTTCGCGGGTGAGGTTCACTTTCTGCTGGAGTCGCTCGAGCGCCAGTTGTAACTGCTGTACATACTTGTCGCGCAGCGTCTCCAATTGCCTTGCCTGTTCGCGGCGGCGATGCTGCCAATAACGCCAAATGACTACAAACAAGGTTATCAACACCGCCAGAAGGAGTATGAGGATGACCGAGACAGTACGCTGCCATGTCCGTTCACGCTGTGCTTCTTCGGCGCGTTGTTGCTCCCGCGCGACATCATAATATAAGGACAATGCGTAGGTGCGTGCACCCGCATCACGCTGGAGTTCTTCTATTTTCCGGTCATACAGGTCCAAGAGGACAGAATAGGCGCTATCCACTTGTCCGCGCTGGCGCAGGATTTTACTGTCGAGGTATGCATAACTCTGCTCGAACCAATAGGTATAAGACGAATCGGCCGGTTGCAAGCGTGACAGATAACAGGCTGCCGAGTCCGTAGCATGTTGAGCCAGGAAGAGTTCAACAATCTCCGAATAGCGTGCGTGCGCTCCGAACTCTTCCGCCATCTTCCGGCACACTACAAGCCGTTGGTCCACACTGTCGGGGAAACAGAGTTGGTAGCGGTAGGCATCGATGTCAAGCAACAAGACGTCGCTCCCTGCTCTTTGTGCGAACTGTTTTGCCTTGTCGAAATACCATAATGCGCTATCTTGTTTGCCATCTGCGATCACCATCGTGCGCGCGACGTCGCGGTAGGCACAGGACAAAAAGATTGCATCACTATCAGGGTTTAATAGCGGGATGGCTTTGCGATAATATGACTGGGCGATAGAATACAACATTTCGCTCTCCAAGGTATTGCCGAGCCGGAACCATGTCAGCCCCAGCAAGCGGTTTCTACGTTCCCAGTCAGGAAGAGAGACATCCGTATTCCGGATATCCAACAGGACCTCCTCCGCTTGCTTGAGATAGTCAGTTGAAACCTCGTAATGACTACTGCTATTGGACGATATTCCCTGATGGTATAATTCTTCGGCTTGCTGAAGACGATTTTGCCCCTTTGAATAGAAAAAACTGCAACTATGCGCACAAAAAATCAAGCTCAAAATGAGCATCCATTTGCCGCGTACAACTATTTTATTCATGGCGTTTTGTAAGTTGTTGATTTTCAATACTATTTGTTTCATTCGAAACAGTTCTCGTACAACTGCAAAATTTGTGCATATAAAATAAAAGCAGTAATTTTGCATCGAATTTTAAAACGTATTCCGAGTGCAAAATTAACACAATTTTTCTATATGTGCAAATTTAAAGTTAATATTCTTGCGTTTTTGTGCATTTTGAGCGCAACTAATGGCATTTTACGTGCCGAGAGTACGATCGTCTTCCTTCCTTCGGCGGACGCGCTCTGTACATCCAACCCGTTCATCTCTTTTTCTCAGGAATTTGTTGATGACGGTTATTTCGGTGATTCTCACCGTTTTATGTACGAGTACTCGGAGGACGGTTCGTCATGGACCCGCATAGCCTTCACGCACACCAATCCCACGTGGGGTTACACGCAACGTCCTACGAATCTGCAGGAAGGCTGGTATCGCGTTGTCGTTGCACGTGAAGATGAAATGGAAATGCCTGAACGATGGTTAGCGAGTGAGCCTGTGTGGATGCAGAAGATAGAGGGAGGGTGTACGCCCTTCCGGTTTACATGGCCGGACGAGATCTCCGAGGATGTCTGTCCTCATGGCACTATTCTTTTCCGTGAAGATTTCGGCGGTAATGACCCCTCTGATCCCATCACCAGCCAGACACCACTTACCACGATGAGTTCAAGATACCGGCAAGAATTCAACGTCTTTTCATGGGTTTCCAGCGGCAAGTTCGTAGTGGCCAAACACGGATGGAAGAATAATTGGGAAAGCAGTACTACTGCCACTTTATATTCTCAATGGTTCGTTCAGGACGACCACACTTTTCCCAATGATTACACGCGCGGATACTTGTTAGAGGTCGATGGAAGGGGAGGAAATGATGCCTTTTACATGACCCGGTTTGATGTTTGCCATGAGATGGACCTCTCCTTTTCCGCCTATGTAGCGAATGTGTTGGAACCCGGGCATAATTTTGCCCGTCCCAAAGTGCGTTTTCTTATCCAGGACGAGCGGACAATGGATACTATTTGGGAGCAGTCATCCGGCAAAATCGAACCGGCACCGGCCGATTACCGCTCGCATGACAACGGCTTCCCGACGACGATGTCCGCTCCATGGCACCTTGTCGGAGCTACATTCCATGTGCCGGAAGGAGTGGATGTGATCCGGCTGTCCATCTTCAACGACGAGAACGCAGCCAGTGGTAATGATTTTGCCATGGACGATATCGAGATCCGGCTCTGCAAACCCGAAGTGTCCATTCTCTCCGACAATGAGGTTTGTCTGGATTCATCCTATGTTTTCGAGGCGAACGTAACGGCAGACGGAGGTTTTAAGGAACCATACAATTATTTATGGCAATATGCTACGGACAGTCTGGAGTTCAATAGTGACGGATGGACTAACGTTGTCTTGGGCGAAAGGCTTTCTTTTGATTCCATCAAGCCGGAAAATGAAGGCTGGTATCGTCTTTGCGTCACCTCTGCCGGAGTTGATGTTATGCA
This sequence comes from uncultured Bacteroidales bacterium, assembly GCA_902798015.1. GTDB lineage: Bacteria > Bacteroidota > Bacteroidia > Bacteroidales > Paludibacteraceae > Colicola. The sequence continues at coordinate 5,307 of CADBVL010000029.1, read as the reverse complement.
CAAGCGGGCTTGCCGTGCGATGAGTGAGCCATTCCATCTGACGACCAAGATATGCTGCCCGAAAAGAGTCGATGAAATCGACGAAATCACCGTCTGTGACACCCTCATGCCGTACCACTGGCACGACACGGTTTTCTATAAAGACACCACGTATGAAATTATTTACAAGAACGCACATGACTGCGAGGTGAAGAGAGGTGTCTATACGCTTCATACCAAGTTGTGCTGCCCTGATTTACAATATATGCCGGAAGATACGACAGTCTGCGACACGTTGATGCCTTTCCTCTGGCGCGGAGTACTTTTTGAAGAGCCTATGACCCAAGAGGTGATGGAGAAGAGTCCGCGTGGTTGTGACAGTATCTTGCATATCTATACGCTTCATACGGAGCTATGCTGTCCGGATGTGCAGTATGCGCCGGAAGATACGGTAGTCTGCGACACGGTCATGCCTTTTCTCTGGAACGGCGTACTCTTCAAAGAGCCTGCGACACAAGAGGTGATGGAGAAGAGTCCGCGTGGTTGTGACAGTATCTTGCATATCTATACGCTTAACACGGAACTATGCTGCCCGGATGTGCTGTATGTGCCGGAAGATACGGTAGTTTGCGACACGTTGATGCCTTTCCTCTGGCGCGGAGTACTTTTTGACGAGCCGGCCATCCAAGAGAAGATGGAAATCAGTCCGCGGGGCTGCGACAGTATATTATATATCATGACGTTGGACACCGTTCATTGCGAGCGCTTGTATCCGATTATTGTGAACAAGTACAACTGGCAGTTGATTTGCGACAATGTTGTTTTGCACCGCATTTTTCCCAATCGCATAGCTACTGCTTTTCAGTGGTACAAAGACGAGAAGCCTATCCCCGGAGCGACGGAAGACGACTACGCCGAGCAGAATGTATTAAACGGCGTTTTTCAGCTTCGCGTGGTTTTGGACGGCGAGGAAACTATCTGGTCGAATATACTGGAAATACTCGATTCCATCGAGGAAATTCCGGTTCGGGTGCGCATCTACAACAGTCGCGGAGAGGAAGTTCCGGAGAGTCAGGTAAGTCACGGGTTTTACCTCTACCGTTTTGAACAAGGAGAACATATCTGGACCCAAAAAAGACTGATACTATGAAACGATTCAGACTGATTCTGTTGTTTTTGCTTGCATCCCTTGCGGCGCGTGCAGAGCACTTGTTCGAAGTCGGGATGCGCGCGGGCATGTCGGGTTTTAACGCTCAGTGCCATTATGTCTCTCCCACTCCGGGTTTTCACGGCGGGATGGAAGTCAGTTATGCGTACCACTCCTCTCACGTCATCGGTTTTCGGGTGGGAGCGACTTTGGATCGCAGTCATGCGGGTTTTCGCAAGACCGACTACACGGACAGTTATTCGGTGATGGATGTAGAGGGCGAGTTGATGCAGGTGGATTATTCCATCGGACGGCTGGAGGAACAATACGCCACATGGATGGTGGGCATACCTGTTCAGTTGGCGCTCACCAAGAATCATTTTCATTTTTATGCCGGTCCGAAGATTGTCTTTCCGTTCGCAGGGAGTTGGAACGAGAAGGCAGAGAATGCGGCCTTGTCGGTATATTACCCGCAACGGGATAACAGGATATATAACTCTTATCCTCTTGCTGCGTCACGCTCTTTCCGGGAATCGCAGGAAGGCGCTTTTCAACTATTGCCGAAGGTTCAGTACTGGTTGGCAGCGGAGGTTGGTTATGATTTTCTTGTTTACACGGGAAGGCGGACGAAGTCTTATCTCTCGGTTGGTATTTATGTAGATTATTCGTTCTCTCCGATGTCCGATGTGAAGTCCGAGCGTATCTCGTTATTGATGCTTTCAGACACGCGTGAGGGTTTTCCGCTCCACCGGATCATGACGCCGGTCGTGGCGGCTCAACGGCAAGGGATGCGCCTTGTATCCTCACGCAAGCTCTTTGATTTTGGCATCAAATTTTCGTACCGAATAGCTCCTTATAACCCTCATCGCGAGGCTAACCAAGCATGCCGTTGCCATGAATTTTTCGATTAAAATCTTGCACATTTCAAAAATTTGTTGTAACTTTGCAGCGGATTACAAATTAGCGTGCGGAATTTTGTTTGTAATCTATTGATTTTAAGAGGATTATGATAGTGAAGACAGTAATAATGTCTAGGATTATAAGCAAACACCCTTTAAGCGCACAAGAGATTACCCTGAAAATAGGCCGAAAAAAGCGTAAAGATAGGCCGAAATAGGCCGGAATAGGCATAGATAGGCAGGAATAAGATGTAATAAAACCTAAAAAGACGCATACAGATATGTCAAGACATCTAAAAACGACCGTGATTGAGCGATTGGCAAATACGATAGCGACGTTTGTATCATTGCCAGCGGGTTCCACGCCTCATGCCCGGGGTGTGAAGTATTTCCGTGCAAACACGGCAATAGATATGCTCTGGGGTGCGATGGATTTGGAGAAAGAGGGTCAGAAATATAAGAAGCGTATAGTGGTTCGTCCGGCACGTTTTCGGGACGGGTTGTTTGAGTTATATACCTATCATTTTCCGAAGAAATGGTCAGAGGCATGTGTGGCAAACCGTGAGATGATCAAAGAAGCTCAACGACGTGCGCATGCGTTAGAGAAGGATTACAGTCCGGAGGGATTGGAATGGCGGATTCGGTTCTTCCAGCATTATTTCCGTCTGTTCAAGTGCGGCGGCAAGCCGGAGGAAGGTTTCAAGGCGTATTCACGGTTCTATCAATATACGTATGTAGCTATTTATCGGCAGTTAAAAGAGGAGGCTCAAAAAGCGAATGAAAAAGAGGTCGAAATAGAGGAAATCAGCTTCGAACCGATAGATTTTCGTCCCCGTTTGAGGGAGTTCGCAAGTCCTCTTCGGAGAGCGTACAACTATTTTGAAAGTCAAGATTTGCAACCACCTGATATTCAAGAAGTTACAAATCCACCAAAAATTCCTCGTACAACTGACAAATTTGTGTATGTCGAAGAAAAGCAGTAATTTTGCATCGAATTTTAAAACTTAAAATCGCATGAAAAAGTTTTTGCTAAATCGTGCCTCTGCGGCTAAGGAAAAGATTACGTTCTTCGTTCTGCTCTTTGCAGCGTTAGTATTAAAAGGAACGTGCGCCTACGCGACGGTTTATAACGGCGTGTGCGGCGAACATCTGACGTGGACACTGAAATCCGATGACAGCACATTGGTTATTAGCGGTCGCGGAGACATGTCCGGCATGCGTTTCGCGAGCCAACAATTCCGCGATGTGATCAAATACGTTGTGTTTCCGGAAGGCTTGACCTCTATTTCCGAGTGCGCTTTTGGTGAGACTTGGAATACTTGTAAAAATCTGCGATCCGTCAACTTGCCGGACAGCGTGGTTTCGGTAGGAAAGAAGGCCTTTCTACGCTGTAGCGGTATTAGAGATGTGCGTTGCGGCAAAGGACTGAAGAATATAGGCGATTCTGCCTTTTATAGCTGCGAGTCTATGAAACATCTGGAGCTGAATGACAGTTTGGAGTCTATCGGCATCACCGCGTTTTATTTAGACACCGCATTACAAGGAGTCATCGTTTTTCCCGAAAACTTGAAGTATCTCGGTTCAAATGCATTTGGCGTCATTTCTCAGCAAGCTCGCAACCTTACGGCTATCTGGAAAGCCAGACATTGCCAGCATCACCGTTATTCCGCCGGCGCATGGGGACCGCCGCTTGATAATTTTTCCAAAATTGTATTTGGAGAACACGTGGAATGTGTTCCGGATTATCTTTGCTATTCCACCTATTGTGACACCATCATACTGCCGGAAAGTGTCGATTCCATCGGGGAATATGCATTTGGTTGGGACAAAAATCTAAAACATATCGAAATGCCGTCCTCTATAAGCTACATCGGAGAACGTGCTTTCAGTTATTGCGATCATTTAACCTCTCTACGAATTCCCGAAGGAATATCTGTCATTCCTAAGGGTTTCGCTACAGAGTGCCATGCATTGAGCGAGTTGACTCTTCCCTCCACACTGGACAGCATCATGGGTAGCACTTTCAATTATTGTACCTCGCTCACGCACATTACCCTTCCCGCAGGCATGAGGTTCATCGGCGACTTTGCCTTTTCAAATTGCAGTAATTTAGAGTACATGAACTTGCCCGAAGGGTTGACGAGTATCGGAAAAAGTGCTTTTCGGACCTGTACCTCACTTGAGTCGGTCACTATTCCAGAGAGCATAAAGAACATCGACGAATATACGTTTGCGGACTGTAGTGTTCTGCGTGAGGTGAATATGCCCAACAGTATCCGTCAGATTGCCGGAGGTGCATTCCGAAACTGCTCATTGGACACCTTGGTTCTGCCATCAGAACTGACCTTGATTGGCACCGGAGCTTTTCTGAACCAAAAGAAACTGACCGGAATAGTTATCCCTGACGAGGTACGACAAATTAAGTCCAACGCCTTTGAAGGGTGTACAAACCTGCAAAAATTACAATTAGGAAAGAGGACGGCGATGATTGATGCCGATGCTTTCAAGAATGACTCTTTGATTACGGAGATTCGTAGCCGTGCGGCATACCCTCCGTTGGTAGAGAGTAGCACTTTTTCGGGTGTGCCGGATAGCGCCTGGCTTTTTGTTCCAGTTCAGAGCATCGCCGCCTATAGAGAGGATCCTGTCTGGGGACGATTCCGTATGCCGAAAGAAGAGGAAATCAATTACGTGACGGTAGAAGCGGAAGAGACGACGGCAAATTTTATTTGGCCGACAGACAGCACAGCATCTTCGTACCAGATAGACATTTACAAAGACGGTCCGAAATTCTGTTCGCTCACGCTGGACTCCCGCGGCCGTTTACTGGGCATTTCCTTTGCGCCGGGCAGAAAAGCGCCGGCGAGTCAATCGGAAAGCAGCCTGCCGTTTACGCTGAGTTTCTTGGTCACCGGTCTGGACGAGGCTTCGCGTTACAACTACGTATTGTGTGCATTGGACGAAGAGCAGAAACCTATACATGTCTATTTCGGAGACTTTGCGACGACGGGTTACCCGGGAGACGATGTCAAAGGCGGAGGTAATGAAATCATTCCCACACCGCCTATCATTCCGAGTAACCCGGAAGGGAAGCCGCAAGGAGTGGACAATATACTGATTGACCAAATACACCATACAAAGATTATTGTGGACGGACAGATTTATCTGATTTACGAAGGACGGATGTACGATGTACGAGGGAACCAAATCAAATAATATACGGTCATGAAAACGAAAGTATCTATTATTCTTGTTTGCCTGATTGGGATGGCAAGCAACTTG
>CADBVL010000028.1 GCA_902798015.1 uncultured Bacteroidales bacterium | reverse complement strand
GATGAGCGATCCACGTGCCCCCCGCCGTTTATTGGTCAGTCCGGCGATGGAATGGATTTTTGTGGTCTCGAGTGCCTCTTCGAGTGTGAGTGGCGGCAGGATGGAAGGGATACGCTTGGCGATCATCGACTTACCGGCGCCCGGAGGTCCGACCATGATCATATTATGTCCTCCGGCAGCGGCTATCTCTACCGCCCGCCGCACTTTGAACTGACCGCGCACGTCTGCAAAATCCATATCAGAAGGAAAGGCCAGTTCGTCAAACAACGCCTGCGTATCGACATGTACCGGTTCGAACTTATCATCGGGATTGAGTTCATCTTTGGGTTCTCCGTTCAGGAAACGAACCACCTCCATCAGGTCGTTGAGTCCATACACTTCCAATCCCTCCACCACCGCTGCTTCCTCTGCGTTCTCGACCGGAAGGATGAGCCCTTTGAAGCCTGCTTTGCGTGCACAGAGCGCGATAGGCAGTGCGCCGCGAATAGGTTGCAGCGAACCATCCAGCGACAATTCGCCCATAATCATATAGTGCGACAATTCTTTCGTCTTGAGTTTCTCCGCACCGGCGAGCATGCCGACAGCCAGCGGCAGATCGAACGCAGCCCCTTCTTTCTTGATATCCGCGGGTGCCATGTTGATGGTATAAGCACGATGAAGGGTCTCCTGGTTGTTCACCGTCAGCGCCGCGAGGATACGTTCGTGCGATTCTTTCACGGCATTATCCGGCAGGCCGACGAGCGTAAAATCGAACCCCGGCACAGCATGTACCTCTATCGTCACCGGAACGGCGTCTATTCCAACAGGAGCAGCGGAGTAAATTTTTATTAGCATGGCTTAAAAATTTAGCTATTAGTTGTTAGCTTTTAGTTGTTAGCTTTTAGTTTTCTCATATATGAGCCGAGCATTTTTCTAATTTCGGCAATCTCATTTGCCAACTCAGTTGCCACAGGTTCAGCAATATAGCCAAGTTCCTTTGATAATACTATTTGATATTCTACTTCCGCAGCCGAGCCAGATGCGATATGAAGAAAATTAAATAATTCTGCATCACTATTCCGCCCACATCCTTCTGCGATATTAGTAGGGACTGACGATATCGCTCTACGAATTTGGGACGTCAAACCGAATATTTCATCCTTAGGGAAAGTTTCCGTTATCTTATATATTGCTACAGTCAACTGATGACTGCGTTTCCACACATCTATTTTATGAAAATCTCTCATGGTAGGCTAATGGCTAATTACTAACTGCTAATATCTTATAACCTCGGGTTATATCGTATCAATGAAGAACTTCTGCTTGCGGTTGAACATCGCGATACCGATGAAGAGCAACACAAACGTAAAGACGGCACTGTAACCAAGGGCAGTCCAGGAGAACTGACCGGCTCCGTATGCGCCGTATTTGAAGGTCTCGATGATCGCCGTCATGGGATTGAGCAACATGATCTTATGCAGCGTCGGATTCGTGACATAACTGAGCGGATAGACTATCGGCGTGGCGTACATCCAGAGCGAGACAAAGACACCGAAGAAATTGGTCAAATCGCGATATTTGGTGGTTAGCGACGAGATGACCAGTCCGAGACCCAGTGCTAAGCATTGGATCAACAACAACAGTACCGGGAAGAGCAACAGATAAGCGTTCGGATGCAGGTCCACACCTTTTATCACATAGAACAGATAAACAGCGACAAACGTAGCGAGTTGCAGCGAGAAGCGGAACAACTTCGAGATGACTACCGACACCGGCGAAACGAGCCGCGGGAAATACACTTTACCATACAGCGATGCGTTCGTCTGGAAAGTACCCGATACCGCCGTGAGGCATTCCGAGAAATACTCCCAGAGGCAGATACCCGACAAATAGAATACCGGTTGCGGGATATCATCCGTCGGAATACCGGCCACGCGACCGAAAACCACGATATACATAAACATCGTGAAAAGCGGCGAGATGAAATACCAGCCCATTCCGAAAATGGTCTGCTTGAACTGCACCGTGATATCGCGCTTGATAAAGAGCCATATTAGGTATTTCTTCTGCCATAACTCCTTCAAGCCGAGGCCTTTAGCGAACGACTTAGGAGATATTTCCGTTGTCCAATATGTGGAGTTCTCAGTATTCAGCATTCAGTATTCAGACGGTATCCATGAAGGATTTTTGTACTTTGTTAAACAGCATCAATCCGAAGATGAGCAACAACAAGGTGAAGCCTGCGCTGTACGCGAGCCAAAGCCACGAGAACTGGCCGGCACCGAGCAGCGAGTACTTCATCGCTTCCATCACCGGCGTGACGGGATTCAGACTCATCGCCAGATGCAGTTTGGGATTGGTCACCATACTCAGAGGATAGATCACCGGCGTGACATACACCCAAAGCGAGATGACTTTATTGAGCATGATCTGCAGGTCGCGATACTTGGTAGTCATGGATGAGAAGATCATTCCGAAGCCCACTGCCATCAGCGCCAAGAGGATAATGAGCACGGGGAAAAGAACGATCTGCCAATGAATGACCAGTTCCGTTCCGGTAGCTACATAATAGATGTAGAACACCGTAAAGATCGCCAACTGGATAGCAAACGACAAGAGGTTGGTTGTGACGGCTACCAGCGGCATGATGATGCGCGGGAAATAGACCTTGCCGAAGATGTCCGCGTTCGATACAAACGAGTTGGACGTAGCACTCAGACAGCTGGCAAAATAGCCCCAGACAGATATACCGAGCAAGTAAAACAAGATCGGAGGCACACCATCCGTAGGAATGTTTGCGATCCCGCCGAAGACCGTCACATAGACGATCACGGAGAGAACCGGCGTGATGAGGAACCACAGCGGACCAAGGATGGTCTGCTTGTAAGCCGTACGGAAATTACGCTGCACGAAAAGAACGAACATATCGCGGTAACGCCATAGTTCCTTCCAGTCTATCGCCAGCAGTTTGTCCCGCGGCGTGATGACAGTGTCATATTTTTGATCGCTGATCAAAAGTTGTTAGCAGTTAGTTGTTAGGTATTAGCTTTTCTTCTTCGCCGGTATAGCGGTTTTTTTTGCCATACACGACCCATTTGTCGAGTGCTATCAGTACGGCAGGCAGGACAGTAAGCGTCAGCACCACGGCTACAAACGCGCCGACAGCCAGACATCCGACGATATTACTGATCATCAGATCATCTATAGCCAACGCCATCGCCCCCGGACCGATGACCATGATCAGTCCCGAAGTGAGGATGGTTCGTATCGACCCCCTGTATGCCGCGCAGACAGCATCTACCGGTAACATCGTCTTGCGGCTCTCGCGGTAGTAGTTCGCAAAGAGGATACCGTAATCGATGGTAGCACCCATAAGAATAGCTTGCACGATGAGGTATGCGAGGTATAGCATCTGTCCGGAAACGATTCCGGCCACCACTACATTGACATATACGGCTGTCATGACCGTCAGCACCAGGATTGTCGGCACGATGACCGAACGGAACGTGAGGGCGACGATAAGGAAGATAGAAAGGATAGTCAGCCATGTGACCACCTCCATCTCATGGTCAAAGCCTCCGCGCATCTCCGCGTACATCACCGACTCACCGACATAATAGTGTTCGTGCGGCATTCGGGCATCTGCGAGTGCGGTAAGCGTATCCACGAATTCATATGTCTCGGGAGACTCAGGCGGCAAGGACGAGAGAACGACTAACAGCGAGAAGTTCTCCTTGCGCAACTGGCCTAATCCGGTGGTTATCTGCGCATGAATATCCTTCGCCTTCAGCTGTATCGAATCCGGCAATATCTCCGCCAGTCGCGGGTCGTATACCAACGTGTCACACAGATAGGTCAGCAACGGTCCGAAACCCATACGAAGCGTATCACAACGACCGATGGTAGAACCGAAATAATCGTACAACAACGACATCTGTGCCGGCGTGACGGGTTCGGACTTGACATCCGACAGTTTCATCAGACGCGCCAGTCTGACGGCCATCTCATCGGCTGTATAGGACTTGCCGCCGAAGACCAGTTCGGTAAACAGTTCCGCCTGCTGGTCCGCACGGGAAGGACCATGATGTTTCTTGGTCTCATTCGCAATGTTCCTCGAGCGGTTATATGTCTCTGCATCGATAGCACGCGCTGTGTCGGTACTATGCAGCGCCGACTGGATGACTGCCAGCGAGTTGACAATCTCCTCCGGTGAACCAACAGGAATCACCGGTTCTTCTTTCTTCGGCGGATAAGCAATCGCCATCAGTTCCTCATCCGAGAAACCATCGATGCCGAACGCACGAAGCAGGATATTCATGTCCGAAGGCGTCAACGATGCATTCTCATCCGCCAGATCCATCAAGTGCGCACGCTGACCTAACTGCGTACGCTGCTCTTCCGAGATCATTCCTGCCAAGCCGGGGCGTTTGAACAGGTCATCGACCAGCAGATGGACGTACTGCAACGGGCTCATCTTCTTCACATGTCCGGGGGCATAGCCATATACCAGACGCGTCTGTATCTGCGTAGAACCGATAAAGATAGACATCTCATTGACCGACATAGGCAGACGTATCGCCAAGGTGTCCGTCAGTTTGCGCATCTCCACCGTGATAGCGGAGGTCTGCGTTGCATTCAGCCGCTCGATGAACGGTACGACGGCTATGCGGTCTATCTCTATCTGCGGGATCTCGAGTGTGTCAGGAGTTAAGGGATTAGCGGTTAGAGGATTAGGGGTTAGGGGTGCGATGGTCTCGCGGGGAAGGGAGCCTACCTCTACCTCCTCCCTAAAGGGAAGAGAATCTTTGGGAGACTCCTTTGCCACACCCTTCCCTTCTGGGGAGGGCTGGGGAGAGGTTTCTTTCGTTTGCGGGACATCGAGCATGGACTGCAGGAGTGCTATCTGCGACTTCATCTCATCATCCAGATACGCCGAGAAAAGCGGATTGGATGCCACATGGGTATGCAGGAAGCGGGCTATATCCGGGAAGGTATATTGCGTCTCCGTCGAGTCTTTGGTGCGCATGTAATAGACGATCTGAACCATCTCGGGCGTCAGCACATCGAGTGCCTCCGAAGGGACATTCGTTCCTTCCGGCATCATGTCCTTGAAATTGATCATCAGGCTCCGCACATGGTTCGTCATCTCCAGCGGCGTGAGCGGTTGGCTCATCAGTGTCGGATAACTGATGACCGACTGGATACCGGGCTGCGCCATCAGGCTGTCCACCAGACCGTACACAGAGTCCTCATCCTGCGTATCATACACGAGTACGACCGGATTCGGCGCAGGGAAGATCTTCTCTATCTGCGACTCAGCCTCTGCGGAGAAGAAGATCGTTGTGCGGCCGGCGAAGAACCATGAGACGACGAAAAGCAGGATGGCACCCACTGCCATTGGCAGTTTATGCCGTGCCACAAACCTCGCCAACCCGTCCGTCGGAGGAACATATGCTTTCTTCGCCGTCGCGTTGATCGTCCGGCGGAAGAGGAGCATCAGTGACGGCATTGCCGTGAAGGTACATATCAGTGAGCATACCACACCCTTAGCCAGCACGACACCCATGTCCGTTCCTATCTTCAATCGCATGAAACAGAGCATCAGCAGTCCTACGACGGTTGTGAAGGCCGACGAGAGGATGGACGGTGCTGCCTTGCGGACAGCCCTGTTGGCTGCAATGACAGCTGTACGACGGTCGGTATGCTCATCCTGCTCCTGACGATAACGGTTCAGCAGCACGATACAATAATCGAGCGAGAGGACAGCCTGCAGGATCGAACCGATGAAGTTCGTCGTGATAGATACCGAAGGCAGCAAGGCGTTTGTACCCATATTCAGCACAATCGCCAGCAGAGCCGTTGCCAGAATGACGATCGGTTCAAACCAACTCTGCGCCATGACGAAGAGCACCACCATGATCAGCACGGCAGCAAAGATCATCACCGACATCGGCGGTGTCGCACCGTCCTGGCTGGTCTCCACTACGCAGTTTCCTCCAAAACGGGTGCTGATCTGTTTGCCTAACTCCTTCTGATCCACCGATTTCGGCACGTCGAGGTCAAAGACCGTGTGCGTGCTGTCGGCCGAATAGCGATAGGTAACACTCTGCACGTCCGGATACGCCTCCAGCAGCGTGCGGATACCCGGGATCTCCTTAGGACGAACGCCCTCGAACATCACATGCACATCGGCTCCGGACATCTGCTCCGACGAACCAAACTCGGAAGTAACGATCTCCAAGCCCCGCTTCATCTGCGATTTATCCGGCAGGTATTTCGTCATGTCGGCATTGACGTTCACATGGAACATCATTATGCCGGCAACGACCGACAGCGCTACCGTAATGGCGAATAATATGTAATGAAAGCTGCGCTTCAAGGGGTTAGTAGTTAGTGGTTAGTCAAAATTACCCATCTGCAGGAAAGCGACCTCTTTGGGCGTGAGGAAACGCCATTTGCCGCGGCCTACGTTCTTCTTCGTCAATCCGGCGAAAGAGACGCGGTCGAGGTTGACCACCTTATATCCTACTTTCTCGAAGATACGGCGAACGACACGGTTCTGCCCCGAATGAATCTCCAGACCGATATGTTTGCGGTCACCTTTCGGAAACTCCAGTGCATCGGGAGTGATTCGCTCATCGTCCAGCACCACTCCGGTACGGATGATCGCCTCGTCCACCTCGTCCAACTCCTTATCCAGCGTCACAGCATAGATCTTCTTCTTATGAAATTTCGGATGGGTCAGTTTAGCGGCCAAGTCTCCGTCGTTGGTAAGCAGCAGCACGCCGGTTGTATTACGGTCCAGGCGGCCAACAGGATAGATTCGCTCCGCACAAGCATTACGAACGATATCAATCACCGTGTGACGCTCCTGCGGATCATCGGTTGTCGTTACCGTGTTCTTAGGTTTATTGAGCAATATATACACCTTACGTTCGCGGCGTACAGGCTGGTCGTGGAAACGCACTTCATCGGTCGGGAGCACTTTCACACCCAGATTATCGACCACCTGGCCGTTCACGGTGATTACTCCGGCCTGAATAAAATCATCGGCCTCACGACGGGAACAGATACCGGCGTTGGCCAGGTATTTATTCAGACGAATCGGCTTCGTCGGATCCTCGTGCTGCTGACGGTAGTTCTGCTGTTTACGTTCGGAATAGAGTCCGTTATTGCGTTTAGGTTTGCCGAACGGACGGTTCGGACGGCGTTCGCCGTCATGATGAAAACGAGGACGCTGCTCGTCGCCTTCGTGTTGAAAACGCGGGCGGGACTGATACTCTCCTTCGCGTTGGAAGCGAGGACGGGACGGTTGTTCTCCGTCTCGATGGAAACGCGGACGGGGCCGACGTTCTCCCTCATTGTTGGAATGGTTGTCAAACATGTTCTTTACACATTAACATTAAACATTATACATTTTCCCAAGTGACTCTCACGGGTCACATACGTGCTCACGCACGCGTTAAATAAATAAGGTGAAAAGGCAAAAGGGGGACAACCACCTTTCACCTTTCACTTTTCACTTCTCACCTCGATTAAGCCTCTGCTTTCTCGATTGCCAATTTGCCACGGTAATAGCCACAGGACGGGCAGACAGTGTGGTAAATGTGAAGTGCACCGCAGTTCGGACATGTTGCCAATGTCGGAGCCTTCACTACGTCATGGGTACGACGTTTCGCTTGGCGGGTGTGCGATTGTCTTCTTTTAGGATGTGCCATTGCGCTGCTGGCTATGACTCGCAGGGAAGCCTTTTTCCCTGTTACGGTTTTTCCCGTTTAACGGGAACAACCTAGCGTCATGCCCTCGCGCTTACGTCCGCAAACAGTCACTACGTTCCTTGGTTTCCGTCCGTAGGTTAAAGGGCGCCTCTTAACCAGTGAAGAGGAATTAATTATTGTACAATACGTTTATTCTATATTGATCAATTTTCGGGATCCGGCTCGTCACAAAGGTGATCATGGAGGAGAAGTTCCATCTGCTTGTTGCACTCACCCGCTTGGTGACTGTGAACGATCGGAATATTGATACTTACTATTTCATAGGCGAGCCAGGAGAGGTCAATAGTTGACATCTGAGATTTGTCATTTGACATTTCTTCGTCTTCCGAAAATATCTCCTGCTCGTCGTCTATTTCAAGGGGCATCGGGTCGAGGCATCGGTCGCACACAACAAAAACAGTTCCATGAACCGATATCTTGAGCGTATAATCCTCCTCCCGGAGATTAAGCACCGCTTTGCATGCCACGTCACCGCTGATTATCTCCGTCTTCTCAAGAGAAGAAAAGAAATCGTTATCTAACTGAAAATCAAATAGATGCGCGCCCAAAGGCAGGCGTTTCAGATCGACGATATAGTGGTTCTGCTCGCTCATAGGTGCAAAATCGGCTGCAAAGGTACTGCTTTTTTTTGACATGTGCAAATTTTTGAGCAAAAAAATCATTTTTCTGCTATGGTTGGATGGCTATTGCCAGACCGCCGCCGGAGACCATACGCAGATGAAGCGTGTCGGTACTGCTCACTTCCCGCTGTTCGATTGTCAATCCATACGGATTTGTCTGCCAATCGGCATCGTCACTGTCGCGATAGATGGTAGCCTGATACGTCTTGCCCGTATCCAACATCTCCAGCGGAATCGTCACTTCGCGAGCCTGCTCATCGGTGATACCACCTATGAACCAACGCTCGCCTGCACGTTCCTGGCGGGCAAAGACGCAGAAGTCTCCTATCTTGCCGTCCAATAGCATTGAGCGCTCCCAGTCGCACGGCACCGTCTCAATGAAGGCAAACGCCTGAGGGTGCTTGCTGTAATTCTCGGGCAGGTCACAAGCCATCTGCAGCGGACTGTACAAGCAGACGAACAGGCCCAACTGATTCGCCAAAGTCGAGTGAACACGCGTCTGAGGCATTGCAGGGTTTTCGAAGGCGAACACCCCCGGTGTATAATCCACCGGTCCGGCCATGATACGCGTGAAAGGCAGCACCGTCACATGCTCGCAAGGACTGCCGCCATCGGCACTCCATGCGTTCCACTCCTGTCCGCGCACTCCTTCCTGCGACATCAGATTCGGATAGGTGCGTTGCAGACCTGTCGGCATGACGGGTTCGTGGTTATCGATGCATATACGGTATTTTGCCGCCGTCTCAATCACCTTGCGGTAATGGCGGACGCCCGACTGCCCTTTATTCCATTGCAGCCCATCCTTCGTGCGGATGATGGGGGCTACGTAGCCCGTCTTGATGACATGGATACCATGCGCCTGATGATACGCGTACGCTTCATCCAATACCTCCTCATAATCAGCGGCGTTGCCTCCTGTCTCGTTATGACCGATGATCTGCACTCCCAGACTGTCAGCCAAATGACTCAGGTAGTCCATGTCCCAGTCATCATACGGTTCGGTGAAGGAGAAATGCTTCCAGTCCTCCCACCCTTTGTTCCATCCTTCTGCCAGCACGGCATCTATACCATGAGCTTTCGCAAAACGCAGATAACGCGTCATATTCTCCGTGGTAGCACCATGAAGAGGGCCTTGTTCCCATGTCATCGACTTCATATGCATGCCCCACCATATACCCATGAACTTCATCGGTTTGATCCACGATGTGTCGTCTATCCGGCATGGTTCGTTCAGGTTGAGCATGATTCGGCTTGCCACCATCTCCTGCAAGTCATGGGCCATGATAACCATGCGCCAGGGAGTAGCAAAAGGAGCTATTACATAGGCCTTTATACCGGTGGTTTTTCCCTTCTCCATCCATGGCGTGAGATAGGTTCGTAACGCCCCATCCTGCGTATAGAGATTTTGCGCCGGATAATCGGTCAACGCCGCTTCGTGAATGAACATATACCCTCCATCGGAACGCTCAATGGTTACCGGTGAACAAAGTGTGTCCCCGCTGATGGCTGAGGGCTGATTGCAGACAGGCGACTTTCTCCATATCCCTTCATAATATTCCGTGCGCCATGGGATAGACCAGAGCTCATGATTCCGCGCAAAACGGTACTCCGTCGCTTCATCCATGACAATCATCGGACCATCAGCATCCGGAAAAACATAACGGAAAGCGAAACCGTCATCGAACACACGGAAGAGTATATCCATCCGCCGGCCGGAGGTATGCTGCAATGCCACGCGCCACTCGCGGTGATTATCCGTGATCCAACGCTCTTCGCCCCATACCGTTTCCCAACGGTCGCTGAAAGAAGAACGCTCCGTCCGCAACACGCGAAAACCCTGCGTCAGGTCCTGTTCCGCAGTCACCAGTCCCATAGCGGACCATTCTATCACCGGCGCACCGTCCTGCATTGCACGGTATTGGGGAACACCTTCATCCGTCAGACGGAAAAACACTTCTATACCGCCGTCCGGCGAACTGACATGCTTCGTGCTGCAAGACAACATCAACAGCGTACATAGCAAGAGAAAAACAACTCGTCTCATGGTAATTGTAATTTTCGTTGCAAATGTACGACAATTATCTGATATACGCAAATTATTATGACATTTTTCTCTCTTTTTTGGGGGACTTCATGTAATCAAGCATACGAATGAAGTCCTCCGAGGAGGTAAGACACTCCGAAATACGTAAAGAGGACAAACAGAAAAGCTACTACGCACAAGACATGGTAGAGGATGTCTGAATGCTGCCTGCTGACGGCTGAATACTTCTTAATCCACGGCCAATGAAGGAGTAAGGCATAGACCAGCAGGGTAATCAGTGCCCATGTTTCTTTCGGGTCCCAGCCCCAATACCTTCCCCATGACAGATTCGCCCAAACCGCACCAATGAAGATACCGGCTGTCAGACAAAACAAAGCCGGGTAAAGAAGTATCTGCGATACCGTTGAAAGTTGAAAGTTGAACGTTGAAAGTTTTTCTTTTCGCAACCCCGTTGCTTTTTTCTGAGCTATAACCGCATAGATGCCGAGTATACCATTGACCATGATGACCGCAAAAAGCGTGTATGCAAGCATGATGACCGACACGTGGATACCCAACAAGGGCGTTTGTAGAACCGGCTGCAACGGTGGTTTGGGTGTGACTACATTCGTCATTACGAAGGCTAAGAGTATTGCGGTAATGCCCAAGCCAACCATGAGCCATGTGTGCTGCTTTCCGAGCAAGGCACGAAAACGGCTGTGCCTCTGGAAGAAGAACGCAATCATGCCGATGAGCAATAAAGTATAGCCGGTATATGTGATACCAATCCCCCACGGGTCATAGTTATACGCCAAGACCACTCCCTGCAGGTCGCTATCATAATCCGATTGACAGAAACGGAAGCCATGGTACTTTAGCGGTTTATTCATCCGTACTGTGCCTTCCTTCACCACCAGCGGTTTCCGGTCTCTATCCAACAACCGCAAGTCCGTGATAAAATCCGCAGGGTTATCGGAAGCATCATAGACCACTTGAAAATCCCATAGGAAGAGAGAAAGGGAATGTGTCCTGTTGAACGGGTTAACGGTCAGCGTCTCGGCCTTATCTGCACGAAGGTGTATTTCTCCTTGCACACCAAAGAAATGCGTCACACACGCTCCGAGGACGATTGTCCCCAGAGCAATGTGCAGCAACCAAGTCGCGGGTTTAGATCGCATTGATGAAAGCCACGACTGCATCTCTGTCTTCTTTATTCAGTTTATAGAACTGCTGTGTCGGGTAGTACGCATCGCTCTCCTGACTGTACCCATGCCACATGATCGCCTCAATGACATTGCGTGCGCGGGTGTCGTGCAGACGTGCTTCATATGCATCACCGGTTGCTTTGCGGTGCAGACCGCGACCCCAGAGTGGTGTCGTACGGCACCAACCGGTACGGATATCGTTCTCCATGCATAACTTATGCTGTACCATGTCGGTGTACGGCCAGATCTTCTGATTTTGGTAGCGTGGCATGGCGGCCGTGAAGCCTTTGAAGTTGTTCGGGTCGCGAACGACATCTTGCCCGGTTGTCCAGGTCGGACGGTGGCAGTAGTCGCAACCTATCTGAGTGAACAGTTTTTTTCCGCGCAACACTTTTTCATCATCCACATTACGTGCGGCAGGAACGGCCAGTCCGCGGTGCCAGATCATGACCTGTGTAAACTCATCATCACTCATTTCAGCCGGAAGCGTCTTGCTGGTGAGATAGGTGTATATATCTTTCTCCACATTGCCCGTAGCCCATTCGGGGTGTTCTCCATTCGGATCGATCGTTTTGATGAAATCCGGGAAAGCGGCTTGTACCTCCGGGTCTATCGAAGCGCAGGTAGCATAGACACGGCCATCCAGGTCAAGGTAGTGATATTGGCGATCGGAACGAGTGACGTTGGTGATGTTCCAGATCGCGTTAGCGCCGGCTGCGTCCATGATCGGTCCGCGTGTGAGCGCGTAGGTAAAACGCTTCGGACCCCATTGAGGATCATTCTTATAGTATCCGCCTGTTTTGAAACTGCCGTCCCAGAAAGCAGGGTTAAGGCCGTGTTTCAACTTCTTGTCCGCCGCTTCTTTGGCGTACTGGTCGATGATGTCCTGATCAGGAATGGCATCGAGCAGACCCGAGCCATAGACACCGATCGTGTTTTCAAGACGCACTTCGTAGCCGCCGTCCAGCAGAGCGATATCCTTGTTGATGTCGGAGCCGGATTCTTTCGAAGGGAGTGCTTCCAAAGCAGCGCGGAACTGAGCTTGTGCCGAATAGAGTGCGGAAGTAGGAATCGTCACATCCGGGTAGCGCAATTCGTATGCCTCACCATCCTCGAACTTGTTCCCGTGCTCGTCCTGAACGGTCTTCCAGGTGACGGTAATCTGATCCGGGTCAATAGGTGCCTTAAACGGCGCTACGCCGAATAACTGCGGCATACCTGCTACCCAGCTGACATACGCGTCTGTAGCCGGATCGTACAGAACCAACAACGTACCATTACCTACATGCGCTGCATCATATTTACCTTCCGGCACGGATGCACCATGCGAGTAGTTAGGATGGCAGTGCTGACAGGATGAACGCACATAGACCGGTCCCAAGCCATGCTGACGACCTGTTGTATTGGTCACGAAGTCCTTCTCGGCGATTTGGTCACCTTGCGCGAACTTCGTGCCTGTACCGTCGTTATCCACCGAAGGTGTCGGCTGACGGAAGGTCATGGACGTGAGGTTGGTGGTCGTTCCTAACTTACCGCCGGTATAGTACCAGTCCGGCATGTCTGTCTGCGGTTCTTCTCCGCCGCCTTCTCCCGGCCTGCAGCCAACCATAACAGCGGCAAACAAAGCCATTAATAAAAATTCTTTTTTCATATCTCTAAACTTTAATCTCTAAACTCTAATCCTTGTTCTTATTTCGACAATAACGGCAGTACTTCGTCATTGAGCAAGTTTTCGAGCGCAGCCACTTTGTCTATCGCCGCTTTGACCTGCGGATTGTTCTGCGCAGTGCTCTCAAAGTTGTCAATCTTCTTAATCGCCTCTATTGCCTCTTGGATTGCTTTGCGCACGGATGCATCCAGTTCGGCGTCCTGACGATACACGAAATTGGACACCGAGAGGTCGCCTGCTTGTGCACCGCAATAAGCGTGCTGGATGGAACGGATATTATCCGCAAAATCTTCGGTGGAGGTACAACTGTACGGGCTCTCGATATAATCGCGTTCCTCCGCGGTACTGCTGATGTAGGGGTTGCCTAATTTCAGATCGGCTACCTCACCGGCGATATCGATCGCGCCTGCGATGATCTCTTCGGCTACATCCTGATAGCTCACATAGATCGAACCCGCTTTACCGGCGTTGATCATCTGCTCTCCGTAGTGATCTTCAAACGGCTCTATCTCGGCTTCTTCGAGCAACGCCATCTTCTCATCACTCACTTCGCCTGCCCATGCGTACTCGAGCAGGATGGCCTGTTGAACGAGGTCCTCTACGATAGCGTTCAGATAAACCGCCTCGGCATGGGTGAGGTTAGCTGCATGGGGACGACCGGTACCTACCGCACGACCGTCTTGCATAACCGACTCAAACAGCAGGAACTCGCAGGCATGGAAGCCCTTGAGGGCATAGCCGAGCACATCGCCGACATACCGACCGCCATCCTCTTCCAACTGCGCCATGCGGACGGGGTCGTTGAGCAGCGCATTCATCTGGTTAAAATCCAACGGCCAACTGTCGATATGCGGGTCGATAGAGTGGTGAAAAGCCGGACCATAAAGGAAAGCCTCACTCTGCTCCCAGTACTTACGCATCAAACGCCACGATGCGTCGGCTTCTGTCATTTGCTGGGCATAATCCTCTCCTTTCTCCACTTTCTCAAGAATCGTTTGTGTCTGCTCCAGCAACGTCACTCCGGCGTCAGCCATGTGCTTATAAGTCGCAATGACCGTGTTGTTAACGTACGGCGTTACTGCTTGTTGCAACGCCGTTTCCTTGTCCGACTTGACATCGGTTCCTCCATTGTTGCATGCTGCCATTCCCATGACACATGCGGCACTCAGTGCCAACTTGAAAATCTTTCTCATTATGTACATATTTTATAATTGGTAAAATCCTGCATAGACGATGCCTACTGCTATTTGCGGCTCGTCGTTATATAGTTTGCCGCGCGTACCGTCCGCGCGCGTACCTTGTTTTAAGATGCCATACGAGAACTCCGCCTTTACGCCGATCTGCTTGATGGGGAAATAGTTGATTCCCACCGCCAAGCGATGCCTGCCGCACCAAGCGTACATATCAGTAGGCTTGTTGTCGTAGCGGAACATAGAGTCATAGTAGTCGTACCGCGCAAAGAGGTAAAAGGCCTGCTTTTTCTCAACCAGTTTTCTATTCAGGCTAAAGAAATCATAGCCAGCCTCAATACCCGCCGCCAACGCGTCAGATGCCACCCATTGCTTGGAACTGACACTACCCTTGCGCATTGAGATGTTGTACTGCGTGATAGCGGCGGCATCACTCAAGTGACCATAGAGAAACTCACCGCGTACAATGACTCCGTGGTCCTTGTATGCAAAGTCAAACGCACCTATAGAAACTGTTCCCTTGACATCCTTGTACGCACTCGCGTCCAGTTCGGCATTGCTCTTACTGAGCGTGTTACGGAACGAGTTGCCGCAATAACCGCTCAAACTCAGTCTTAATCCTTTGACACCTGTATAATCAACCCGCGCCATTCCGGCAAAGACGTTCGCCAACTTGAACTCATACGGACTTCCTGCCCCAGGCTTGATCCAGTTCTTCCGGTTAAAACGGTCGCTGTCCAGCCCCGGCAGGAACATCGCCTGATAGTGCCAGCCGTTGTGCGTACTGCCCATAAACGTCAATGCCACCTCATGCCAGGTACTCGGGATAATTGTGAATGAACCCTCGTTGCGATAAACGCCAAAATACTCCGTTGACTCATGGTGCGCATTCAATCCGCCGACCGGAATGACCTGCATTCCCGCACGCAGGATGGCATAGCGGTTGAACGCTTTTTGTAACCAGAACTGCTCCAACGCCACTTCACCGCCGCGCTCTATCTCGCTCTCGTATTCGCCGCCTTCTTCTTCCTCGATCTCGATGGCACTCTCCGTGCCGCCGTGCTCAAACTCAATCTCCGTTCCTACACTCCAGCCGTGACCGAAGTCATATCCCATGTAGATAACCACATGCGGCAAATCGAACTCGCCGTAATGGTCATTCGCGTACTTCTCCGGATTCTTGCCGTAACGCAGGTAGTTATTGGAATAGAAACAATGCTTCGCCGTCACCTCTCCGTAACCGCCGATCGTAAAACGGCGTTGCCGCGTAACGCTGCCTACACTATCCGCGTATCCCATTTTTTGAGGATGCGTCTGCGCTTGTTCCAAGCGTTCTACGCGCTGCATGAGCGCCTGCAGATCCGAGGCACTCACTTTGATACTATCTTCCGCGCACACACATAACGCGCTTAAAATCAATAAAATAGCAACGATTGTCTGTCTATACATATTCTTTTCGCCTTTCGCTTTTCAGCGTTCATTTTTCATAGTACAAAATTACTGCTTTTTCCGCATACAGGCAATAACCAAATATTGTGAAAAATAGCGGAATTATTTGCATATATCAAATAAATAGCGTACCTTTGCACCGCCAATGTGGACGACCATTACTGAACATATTACCATTGACCGCGAACAGCGGAGTGTACACAAAGACGGGCAAGAGGTTCACCTTACCGGCT
>CADBVL010000027.1 GCA_902798015.1 uncultured Bacteroidales bacterium | reverse complement strand
TCGTGTAATGCATGCGGTTCACGTCATTCACGTAGTGGTTGGTACTCAAGCAAATAAGCCGGTCATGCGCCTCCGCGTCCTCTTCGTTCACAAAGTGCGAGTCGTTGGTGGCGATGATTTTTACGTCGTATTTGCGGGCAAGGTCTATAAGGATAGGGTTGACTTGTTTCTGGCGTTCATACACTTCTACGTCGGCGCCGGGTTTCTGCGTCTCATGGCGCTGAAGTTCTATATAGTAGTCCTCTCCGAAAAGGTTCTTAAACCACTGTACCGTCTCTTCCGCTTCGCTAAAATCACCTCCTTTGACGATTCCATCGAGAATTTTCTGGGGTAGTTCACCTCCGAGACAGGCGGAGGAACAAATGATGCCCTCATGATATTTCTCTAACAACTCACGGTCAATACGCGGTGTGTAATAATAGGCATCTGACATGTAGCCCTGAGACACAATCCGGCAGAGGTTATGATAACCCACCATGTTTTTGGCTAACAATATAAGATGCCAGCCTGAACGGTCAATGAAGAATGTACGTCCTTCGCCGTTGACGGCTTTATCGTCTTTTCTGGAGAAACGACCGCGACGCGCGCAATAGGCTTCTACACCAACTATAGGCTTGAAGGGCACGAACTCTTCACCGGAAGCAGCGCATGCCGCCTTGCGGTTCTTGTTGATTTTCTTGCAGTAGTCCAAGAGTTCCTTGATGCCGTACATGTTGCCATGGTCGGTCAACGCTACAGCCGGCATGCCCGTCTCCAGACATTTGTCCACAATCTCTTCTACCTTCGATAGCCCGTCCAACAGCGAGTAGTGGGAGTGCACATGTAAATGTGTAAAAGTCATAATTGCAAAATTTGGCCGCAAAATTACAAAAATATTTTGATATATGCAAATTTATTTGTACCTTTGCACCCGATTTGTATCTTGGCGGAGTATGGCTAAAAAGATAAAACCCTATTTGGATCAGGAGGGGCGTGCGTTACCGTATCCGTGGATAATCAACATTATGTTGATGCTTGTTGGCGGTGCACAGACTTTGCGTTTACGGTTTTGGAGCCGTAAGCCCCGCCATACAGCGGAGAAGACGCTACGTGATATCTTAACCATCTCTCGTAATACGGTTTATGGCAATGAGCACCATTTTGACCGTATTTTATCTGCCACTTCGGCAGAGGATTTATTCCGATTATATCGGCTTTACGTACCGGTGAACGAGTCGTTCGAGACACTGCGCCCCTATGTGGAGCGCCATAAGAACGGAGAGGAGGATGTACTCTTCCCCGGTAAACCGGTCATGTATGCTACAACCTCCGGAACAACGAGTGAACCCAAATGGATTCCAATGACCCATAAGTATTTGAAAGACGTATATGGCAAGATGAGCCATATCTGGGCATGGAATTTTGTCAAACATCGCGACCGCGTGTGCGGCGGGCACATATTTACTACGGTAGGCAAGGAGTGTGAGGGCTATGCGCCGGATGGTACATTATTCGGTGCAGTGAGCGGCGTGTTGGTGCGTGATCGCGGAACTATACGCTGATGCGCTTGGCCTTGCAACACCGCGATGTGACTATGTGGGCGACAGCTAATCCTTCTACTATACTCGAACTGTTACGCGTGATGAACGAGAACATCGAAGAGATGCTCTATGATATAGAGCACGGAACGATATGCGAAGATTTCGATATCCCGTTTGTCATTCGCGATGAACTCGACGAGTACCTTTTCCCCAATCCGGAACGGGCAGCTGAATTGCGTAAAATCCTCGATGAAAAGGGACATTTATATCCGAAAGACTTCTGGCCTTGGTTACAGCATCTCAGTACATGGAAATGCGGTAACACGAAGATTTATATGGATAAGTATATGGACCAGTTTGATTGGGAGAAGACTTTCTATCAGGAACTGGGATATATATCAACGGAGTGCCGCTTCGGGTTCTCGCTGGATGATACGAACGAGAGCGTGCTCTTTCCGCAATTCCATTACTACGAGTTCGTGGAAGAAAGCGAATTGGATAGCCCGCGCAAGCATTTCCTGCAGATCGATGAATTGGAGATGGGAAAGCGTTATTGTGCATATGTCACGACCTACGCAGGTTTGTTCCGTTATAACATGAATGACCTCGTAGAAGTTGGGGGTAAATATCTTAATACTCCGACGGTACACATGGTGTCGAAAGTGAATGGTATTGTCTCAATGACCGGCGAGAAGTTATATGAGCCGCAATTCATGGAAGCGGTGCATCAAGCGGAAGACGAGACGGGTATAAAGACAAAATTCTTTGTTGGATTCGCGGATATCGAGGAATCCAAATACCATTTCTATTTTGAGTTCGCTGATGAGAAGATCCGCCAGGAACGGGCAGAACAATTCACGAAAATTGTGGACGAGAAATTACAGCATATTAACCTCGAGTATGAAAGCAAACGCAAGTCCTTCCGCCTGCATGAACCGGAGACACATATTTTGTTGTCTAATGCGTACGCGCGTTTCAAGG
Organism: uncultured Bacteroidales bacterium; assembly: GCA_902798015.1. Taxonomy (GTDB): domain Bacteria; phylum Bacteroidota; class Bacteroidia; order Bacteroidales; family Paludibacteraceae; genus Colicola. The sequence continues at coordinate 18,343 of CADBVL010000027.1, read as the reverse complement.
CTGCCTGCCTGAAGGACGGTTTCCGAGACGGACAATTCAAATTCAACCTGCTGATGCAGGACGAGAAGCGCCGTACGAAATTTAACCAGCTGCAACGTTTGGAGAACCGCTTTGAGCGGTTGAGCGAGAATATTATCAATAAAGCCGATCAAATCGATGAGAGACGTAAAGAGCGTGCTAAACGCCGACAAAATAAAAGCCGTAGTGTTTGACCTAGACGGGACGTTGTACGACAAGCGCGGCCTGAAATGGCGAATGATAAAACGCCTCTGGTGGTGTTTGCCTTTGCTACTCGTTGATCGTTTGGCACGAGGCAAATGCTGGATGGCAATAATTAAGACTCATTGGCACCGCGAGGTGTATCTGCCTGCGATGGTGGAAATGATAGGTGCATATCAGCCGATACGGCCGGAAGCCCTGAAAATTCTCGATGAATGCAGGCAAAAAGGCATTAAGACGGCTGTTTATTCGGATTATGGTTGTGTAACAGAGAAACTTGCAGCCCTGCATATTGATCCGTCACAGTTTGCCTTTCTTGTGGAAGCACCTTCGCTGGGCTTGCTTAAACCTTCGGCGAAAGCGGCAAGAAAAGTAGTGGAGATGCTCGAGGTGGCGCCGGAGGAAACTTTGTTTGTCGGCGATAGAGACGAGAAGGACGGCCGGGCGGCCAGAAGTGTAGGGGCGCAGTTTTATTTACTAAGAGATTAGAATGGAGAATAAACGATACAAAGACTTGAAAGTCGTGCCCGGTACGTATGTACCGCCATTGAAGACGGACTTTCCTGAAGACGATCCGTATGTAGGCTTGTACAAGCCTGTTTATGACCGTGATTATCCGGCCGTTGATGCCGATTATCCGTATGTTGATGACAGCTGGACGAACAAACTGAATCTGCTCCTGTGTTACTATTTCATTTTGCCGATAATGGGGATAGTGTTGCGCGTGAAATACGGCTTGCGGTGGACGGGTAGGGAGAACTTGCGTAAGTATAAGCAGCAACTGGCGGGCGGAGCCATTACCATAGGAAATCATTGTTACCGGCATGACTGCGCATCAATACTTAATGCCGTTGGAGCCTGCGGCCGAACAGGCACACGTATACCGATGTTCGCTCCGAATTTTAAGACCAAAGATCAGTTCTTTTTGCGTATTGTCGGAGGGATTCCTATTCCTGCACCGGAAGCGGGTATGAGTGCAATGAAAGCCTTTAATGCCGCTTTCGATGAATTTCACCGCCGCGGATATTGGTTTCATATCTTCCCGGAAGCGCGGCGTTGGGACTGGTATAAACCCTTGCGTCCCTTCCAGAAAGGAGCTTTTACCATGGCCTATAAGTATCGGATGCCGATTATTCCTTGCGCGGTGACCTATCGGGAGCGCACGGGAATATGGCGTTGGTTGGGACCGAAGGATGAACCGCTGGTACAAGTGGTGATCGGAGAGCCGATTTTTCCCGATGGAACCGCGCCGCGTGCTATAGAAACAGAACGATTATTAAAAACTTCACATGAGACAATATGTCGATTAGCAGGAATAGAGAAGAATTCGTGGCCGTCACAGCTCTGATTGTGTCCATGATCATTTGGTCGGTAAGCGGCATCGCAATCAAACATGCATTGCTGGTATTACCGCCGTTGACAATGATTGTGCTTCGTTTTATACCTTCGGTATTACTGATGCTCGTCATCGGATTGGCATGCCGTAAAAGTATGCTGTTCGGACTCCAGAAGATAGACCGTAAAGACTGGCCGCTATTCTTAATAGCCGGATTTTGTCAGCCTTTCTTGTATTATCTGTTGGAAACCTTTACGTACGATGCGCTGCATAGTCCTACCATCGCAGAGACGTTGTTATCCACGAGCCCGCTAATCAGTCCAATCTTTGCGGCAGTCTTGCTGCGGGAACGGGTGACGAGGAATAATATCATCGGTATCCTCGTTTCTACGGCCGGCGTGTTTGCTCTAACGCTGATAGGAAGCAAAGATTATTCTATCGGTAACTATTGGGGCATCCTTTTGGCATTTGCGGCTGTTTCTGCCGCTGTAATCGACTCCATTATGATGCGTAAGGTGCCTGCCAAATACACATCGCTGACATTCATCTTTTATGCACAAGTGGTGAGCCTGCTGTTCGCAAACGATATACGATTTGCGTTTTTCCATGTACCAGGCAGAGACTCAAATCGCACTTGGCTGTGTAGCGTATCTGACGGTTTTTTCCTGCGTGTTAGCATTTATTTTGTTCTGTTTTGCCCTGCGTAAAGTGGGGGTGACACAGGCAAATGCTTTTAATAATATCCGTCCGGCGTTTACCGCCTTGTGGATGTTTCTCTTTTTTGGCGAACATTTGCCTGCAGGCAAGTGGATAGGCATGATACTAATCATAGTCGGTCTTTTTGTTTGTCAGAAAAAGGAAACACGATAATATAAGAAAAAATGTACGATTGTTAAGAATCTTTGCACAAACGAATAATAATTCGTAACTTTGCAAACTTTTTGGTTGAAAAATTATAACAAACAATATTATGCCGATAGAAAACATTTACTCTATTGATTTCTTTTACGATTTGTTGTACGTCATGTTCTTGATAGGACTGGTCGTATTTGTATCGTTGTATTTTGTGGACGCCGGTTATGGCAAGATGCGCTCTGAGAAATGGGGCCCGGCGATTAGCAACAAAGTAGGATGGCTCTTGATGGAATGCCCGGTATTCTTTGTAATGCTGTATTTGTATTTCAAGTCCTTCCCTCTGTATGGCGGAGTGACAAAGCAGGCCCCGTATTGGTTGTTCTTCCTGTTCTTTGAGTTCCATTATTTTCAGCGTTCGTTCATTTTCCCATTCCTGTTGAAAGGAAAGAGCAAGATGCCGCTGATTATCATGCTGCTTTCTGTGGCGTGGAACTTGATTAATGGATATATCCAGGGATTCTGGCTCTTCCATCTTGCGCCGCAATACTATCCGGAGTTATACACCACCTCTTGGGTGACCACTCCGCAGTTCATCATCGGTACTATCATATTCTTCACGGGATGGATTATCAACATGCATTCCGATCATGTAATCCGTCACCTGCGTCAACCGGGGGATACGAATCATTATTTGCCGAAGAAAGGTATGTACAAGTATGTGACGAGTGCAAATTATCTTGGTGAAATCACCGAGTGGCTCGGATTCGCTATTCTTACGTGGTCGTTGGCCGGCCTGCTGTTCTTCTGGTTCAGTTGCTGTAACCTTGTGCCGCGCGCCAACTCGATCTACAAAAAATATGAGGAAGAATTCCCCGATGAATTCGACCGAAAGAAGTTAAAACGTATTATTCCGTTTATTTACTGATAATGGCAACCAAAAAGACCAAGGAGCCGGCGAACTCGTCGAAGCTCTTTACGCCCTTCCAATTAGGGCCTGTTACGCTGCGGAACCGTATTATCCGCAGCGCTGCTTTTGAGAACATGGCGCGCGCGAATGCGCCGACTAAAGAACTGCAGGACTATCACGTGAGTGTAGCACGAGGCGGTGTAGGAATGACAACTGTTGCCTATTGTGCCGTAGATTTGAGTGGCGTGTCGTTTGACGGTCAACTCTATGTGCGCCCGGAGATTGTGCCGGACATGAAGAAGATGACCGATGCCATTCATGCCGAGGGTGCAAAAGCCAGCATTCAACTGGGACACTGCGGAAATATGACGCATTTCTATACCTGTCATTGTATGCCGGTGAGTGCCGATACGTGGTTTAATCTCTATAGCCCGACTATCCACCGTCGTTTGAAGGTAGCGGAGATAAAGAATCTCGTAAAGAAATTCGGCGAGGCTGTTGACTGGGCACGTGAGTGTGGTTTTGATTGTGTGGAGATTCATGCAGGACATGCATATCTTATCTCCCAGTTCATCGCTCCGCGTACCAATCACCGCCATGATGAGTACGGAGGCTCGTTTGAGAACCGTGTCCGTTTCATGAATGAGGTGTTGGACGAAGTGATGGCGCACGCCGGTAATGATATGGCAGTAGTTGTCAAAACCAATATGTGGGATGACTGCTGGAAAGGCGTAAGTATCGAAGAGGGTATTCAGGTAGCGAAAGAGATTGCCAAGCATAACGTACATGGTATCGTGCTTTCCGGCGGCACCGTAAGCCGTTCGCCGATGACGATTCTTGGCGGAGCTATGCCGTACAAGACCCTTGCGCATTATATGAACATGAAGTCCTTCTGGTGGCTTAAGGCGGCATTGAACATACCAGGTGTACACCAGATTATGTTGCCGACACAGCCGTTCAAAGAGTTATATTTCATGGACAAAGCAAAGCTTTTCCAGGAAGCACTCAAGGATACCAACGTACCTCTGATCTATGTCGGCGGTGTCCAAAGCGGCGATAACTGCCAGCAGATTATAGACGAAGGTTTCGAACTCTTCCAGATTGCGCACGTACTGATCAAAGATCCGGATTTTGTTAAGCATGTTCAGGAGAACCCGCATTACCATGCCGGTTGTGGCCGCTCGAATTACTGCGTAGGACGTATGTACACACTTGATATGAAATGTCATGAGTGCGTAGAGCGTGACGGCGAGAAAATATCTCCGCGTATCCAACGTGAGATAGCAGAACTCGAAGCGAATGCCAAGAAGTCCGTTGAACAACAGAAAGCAGGAAAGTAAGATGTTAGCGTTAGTAACGGGTGCCTCGTCAGGCATCGGATTGCAATATGCTACCCAGTTAGCGCGGGATTACCATTGTGATTTGCTCCTTGTCAGCAACCAGGAGAAAGAGCTGGAGCAAGTAGCGAAAGACTTGGCTGCGCAATACAACGTGAAGACCATCGCGCGCTTTGCGGACTTAAGCCTCCCTGATGCGGCTGAAACGCTGCATGACTGGTGTGTGGAGAATAAATATGTAGTGGACATACTGGTAAATAACGCCGGTATCTTCTTCTTCAATCCGTACTGCGAGACCTCCATGAAGCGCATAGAACTGATGCTCCAGTTGCACATGATAACGGTTGCTAAGATGACACGTCTCTTTGCTGCGGATATGTGCAAACGCGAGTTGACGGCCGAAGAGGCGGCACAGCGTATATGCGGGCATAAGCGCATGCGCGGGTACATATTGAATATGAGTTCAATGTCGGCGTGGATGGCTATGCCGGGTATTCAGACCTATAACGCCACGAAGGCCTTTATATATAATTTCTCGAAATCCATCTGGTACGAATTGAAACCGCAGAACGTAGGTATCACGGTGATGGCGCCGGGGGCAGTGGATACAGGTTTGTTCGGCCTCGCACCCAATCTCCGTAAGTTAGCGGTCGCTCTGACGGTAAGTATTCCGCCGGAGAAACTGGTGAAGCGCGCATTGAAGAAGATGTTCCGCAATAAAAAGGCGGATACTCCGGGCTTTATTAACTGGCTGAGTACACCGCTTCTCAAGCATACCCCGGACTGGATGCTCTTCCTCGCACAGAAGAAATTAACCCCCTACATGCATTGATCGTTCCTTAGATACTTTTTTTTATGAAACGTTTAACCTTCTTATTCACAATCTGCTTGCTCGTTTTGTCTGCAAGCGCCAACGTCATTACCTATACGTCAGATGACCAGACAATCTTCCCGAATCCGGAAAGAGGTTTTACGGATGAGTTAGGTGGAGAAACAATGCTTTCTGACTCCAAAAATCATGTTGTCCAACCCGAGGCAGATTGGTATTTTGAGGAATTTGGAGGCAAGCAAACTCTTACCGTACTGATCTATTATTTAGGCAATTACAGGACCAAAGACCTGTCTGATAAGATTCTGCAGGGCTTTGATGAAGACATGCAAATCCTTCGGGATAACGGCTTTAAGTGCGTGCTGCGTTTTGCCTATGATTGGAATTCCAAAAACGATGCGGAACTACAGTGGGTCAAACGTCATATTGAGCAGTTAAAACCTCATTTGGCTGCTAATTCCGATGTGATCTATGTGATGGAGACCGGCTTTGTAGGTCAGTGGGGCGAGTGGTACTATAGTTCAAATTTTGGGAATGAGACGCAGAAACTGAATAATAACCGTCGTCAGGTTTTGGAGGCTATGTTAGATGCCTGTCCGTCCAACCGTTTCTTGCTGGTTCGTTATCCGCTTATCAAACTAAGCTATTTAGGCGATGAGGTACCTCTGAGCGCAGAAGAGGCGTTCTCGGGATCAATCCGTGCCCGTATCGGACATCATAATGATGCGTTCCTTGCTGATTGGGGGAATGACGGAACATACGGACGTGATGGCGACGGACCTGATGATGACCCAATCCTTCGCCAGTACATTGCGGATGAGACCATGTATGTGCCTAATGGCGGCGAGACGAATGTGGAGGGCTCTTTGGCAAGCCAGGTATATAAACAGGCAGAGAGCGAGATGAGCAAATATCATTGGTCTTTCTGCGGTTATAGTTATTCGCGCGATGTGACAGACAAATGGCGTTCCTCCGGTATCTATGATAATCTGGATCGCAAGATGGGTTATCGCTATCAACTGACAACCGCCACTATCCCTTCGGCTGCTAATCCCGGAGGCGAAGCCCGCGTGGTACTGAAGATTAAGAATGCCGGATATGCACCGCTCTATAATGAGCGTAAAGTGTATATTGTCCTCAAGAACGGTAATAAGAGTTATTCCATCCCCTTGCAATCCGACCCACGTCGATGGAAACCTAATGGGGTAGTAACGATGATAGATGAGACAATCACTATTCCTTCCGATGTTCCGAATGGCACCTACCAACTCTTTTTACATCTGCCGGATGCAGCTCCATCCTTGGCTGCAGACCCTCGCTATTCAATACGATTTGCCAATGTGGATGTATGGGATGCATCTACCGGCATGAACAAACTGAATACTACGATGGAGATTACGGGTGGTACCATTATCCCAGATCCGGACCCAGAACCGGAACCTGATCCGGACCCAGATCCTGATCCCGATCCGACGCCTGAACCCACTACCGGCAAGTATTCTGTTCGTACTTTTAATGCGGATTCCACGCAAAGCACATGGACGTTCGCAGGAGTGGTGACCTCTGAGCAAAAGATTACGGAAGAAGTCATAGATAACGACCTGCTCTTTAAACCAGGTACCGGTAATACGATGAAGGTATTGGCAGACGGTTTATCTACCCAGAAGACGCAGAACTCTGTCTATATCCCTGTACCGGCTTCTTCTGCCGGAACGGTTTCCATGGAGGTCTTCAGTACCAGTGATAGCCGTTGGTTCCAACTCTATATTAACGGAGCGGAAGGTACAGCGCAGCAACGCCTTTGGTCCAAAGAGGGAGAGGGCACGGATGGTAAACGCGGACCGAGAAGTTTTGCGTTCACAGCCGGTGATATTACGACTTACAAGGAAAATACGTACCTTGCCTTTACTGATAATACAACGGAAATGAAGGTATCGTCCTTTACTATTTCGCTCACGTCCGGCACTTATGCCAAGGGCACAAATACACCCACCGGCATGGATGAGATTACCGGTGATCCGGCATTACAGACTCATAAAGTCATAATAGACGGGCATATTTTCATCCTTCGTGGGGAAAAAGTATATACCTTGACAGGACAGGAAGTAAAGTAGTTATTTTAATTCGCTTAATGCGCGCTTGATTTCGTCATCAAAGCGCAGGTTATAAGCTGCTTGGCCTCGTTGGTAGTAATAACGCAATACTATCTCGGAGCCAAGCATTTCTTTTACTTCGTCCTTGTTGCGCTCTATGGCTTCGCGGAAATCCGGCGTGAGCATAGGTTCGAGTGCCTCTAATTGCGTGAGGGTGGTGGAATCAATGTCTTCGTGCTTTGCCATCTTCAGCATGTCGGCGAAGAACTTGCCTGTCTCTGTCTCGTATTTGAATTTACGCTCATCGAGGAACTTGCAGAAGTCTTCTATATCGGCATCCGTGAGCGTGAATTGATCCGGTTTGGCAATACTGTCGTGCAGACGATGGTAGCGCGTAGCATAGTCGAAGAAATAATGATTCAGGAACAACGAATAGCAGATATCCACTTTTGCGCTGTCGTTCAGTACGATATCCGGCAGGATACCTCCTGCGGTGTCGCGTTTGAGTTCATGTCCTTTCTGGCGCTCGCTGTAGTCGATGGCCTGGATGCAACGTCCGGAGGGTAGGTAGTACTTGCTGGTTGTTACTTTGATATGCCCGCCATAGACGATAGGACGGACATTTTGCACAAGTCCCTTACCAAAGGTACGTTGACCGATTAAGGTTGCGCGGTGAAGGTCCTGCAATGCACCCGAGACAATCTCGCTCGCAGACGCAGAGTTCTTGTCCACCAGGACAACCAACGGCAGATCTTTGTACCGCGGTTTGTTGCGGGTCTGATAGATGTAGTTGCTGCGCGAAGTCTTGCCTTTCGTCTCAACGACTTTTTGTCCTTCGTCCACAAAGAGGTTCACTATCTGCAGCGCTTCGTCCACGATACCACCTCCGTTGCCCCGCAGGTCGATGATGAGTTTGCGTGCGCCCCGGTTGTAATAGAGTTCATCCAAGGCATTGGAGAATGCTTGCGCGGAGCCTTCTGTAAATTCGTTGAAAGCGATGTATCCTACCGGTGTGGAAAGACTGTCAGCCTCTATGGTTGTGTAGTAACTGACGGCATCGAGATGGATGTCTTCGCGAACGATCTCCAGCTTAATGGGCTTGGCAACTCCTTCGCGCTCGATCTCAACCACCACGGTCGTACCCGGCACGCCGCGTAAGTTATTGCTTACCTCGCTGACCGTCAGGCCTTTGGTTGTCTTGCCGTCGATAGAGAGGATGCGGTCACCTGCCAGCATGCCTGCTCTTTGAGCCGGTTTGCCTTCGTACGGGTTTACGGCGTAGGTCCAAAGACTGTCTTTGGGCTGTTTCTTGCCTGCCTTGTCAGGACGAGGACGCTGCTGGATAATACTACCTATACCGCCGTACTTGCCGGTGGTCATCATCCGTAACTCGCGGTCGTTCTTCTTGGGATAATAGACCGTGTAAGGGTCTATCTTGCGAAGCATGGCATTGATAGCCGTCTCCGTCAGATCCTCATAATTGAGGGTGTCCACGTAGTTCACGTCCACCTGGCGCAGTACATCGTTGAAAATGCTGATACACTCGTCGGCACGCGTTGTCTCTTGGCGTTCTTGGGCTACTACGGTCAACGGTAGTAAGGCAAGAAGGAGATTAACGCAGATGATTCGGTACAAATTCGCTGACATCTTTACCATAAGCATATAAATCACGAACGAGGGTAGAGGAGATATGTGCGTACTCGGGGCGGGTATAGAGAATGATGGTTTCTACGCCGCCTAACTGTTTGTTGGCTTCCGCCATGTTACGCTCGTACTCGAAGTCGCCTATACAACGCATACCACGCAGGATGAATTGTGCCTCTTGCTCTTTGGCGAAATCGACCGTAAGGCAATCATAGATCGCTACCTTCACGCGCGGCTCGTCTGCAAAGATCTTACGGATCGCTTCCTCCCGTTCGCGGATAGGGAAGGTCTCTTTCTTGGTACTGTTACGACCGATACCGATGATGATCTCATCGAAAATCTCCAGGCCACGCTTTACGATGTCGTAATGGCCTACTGTAAACGGGTCAAACGACCCTGGGAATATTGCTCTTTTCATAATACACTAAACTCTAAACTCTAAACACTAAACTCTAAACTTTTACGGTGGTTTATCACCGGAAAATTATACATTTCAACCAATTTCTCACGAAGGAACGCTTCGTCTTTGTTCGGCAGTTCTATCTTCGCCAGTCGACTCTCTATGTAGGCATCAAAATCCGTGCCACGCTCATAGATCTCGTATCCTTGGTGAATATGCCGGTCGATAATGAAACACAGATGTTCTATCTGGTCTTTGATTGGCAGTCCGCGGTAGTACGGGAACTTCTCCAACATCTGGTCGATGTCATGATTGATGCTCGGCGTCAGGCGATACACAACGCGCCCTTTCTCTCCACGAATACCCGTAACCATCGACTCTACATCATCTTTCGCGCGCTTCTTCCAGTTAGGATTATCCCGTTTGAGTTGCATCTCGCGGGCCTTGAGATAGTCGCACGGATCGAACTCGTAGTTGATACTTACAGGACATATATTGAGTTCCTTGACATAATCGAAGAATTCCTCCACGGGTCTGTTCTGGTTCTCAAAATCGATAGTCAGCATGTGCAGTACCGCAGCCTGTGTGCGGTCATTACTGTCTTTGGCACGACCTTCGCGTTGAGCGAGCCAGATGGACTTATGGCGCCCGCGAAGGTAACGGATGTATGCGGATAACTGTTTGGCGTTCTCCAATTGTGCATGGGCGCCGGCGCCGCGTTTGACTACAAAGCAGCGGTTATAACGCACCAGGTGTTCAATCCATTTCTTTGCAAAGAGATTATTGCCGATTCCCATGTACGGGCGGATAAAATAGCGGCAACGCAACAGGAGGGATAGCCATGAGGCGTCGAGGATGATGTCCCGATGGTTGGTGAGGAAGAATGCGCCATGTTTGATGTCGCGTTCTATCTGTTTGCGGTCGCCTAAATAGTCCAGACGGATGCCTTTTGTCGTCCGCCATGCCCATATACCGAGCAACGGGAAGGCAAGCAGAAAATCCGTAAAGGGTAGGAGCCATCCTACACGATACGCACGTATGTCTTTAAAATCATCAATCATCAATCATCAATTATCAATCATAAATTGTCCAGCGCAGCTTTGGACGCTTCCCGATACGCCACCATCAGTCCTCCTGTGCCGAGTAATGTGCCGCCGAAATAGCGCACTACGACTACCAGGATATTATCTAAATTGCGGGCATCGATGGAGCGCAGGATAGGTGCGCCGGCGGTGCCGTGGGGCTCGCCGTCATCTTTCGTGCGCCATAAGTTCGGTCCCAGACGATAGGCATAGCATACATGCCGCGCGTCATGGTATTTCTTCTTGTACCATGCTACCCGCGCTTTGGCTTCGTCCTCGTCTCTGATGGGTTCTGCGAACCCTAAGAACTTACTGCCGCGATCTTTATATATTCCCGTATACGTCATGTTATATTTTTTAGTGAGGTATGTACTCACGAGGGGGCATGTTTTGGCGTAGGGGTACGGCAAAACTCGTAGGCAGGGGGCCGGTACCCCGAGGAGTAGCATACCGAACGTCTATATCCCGAGTTTCTTGCGCAGGTCTTTAGGGATAGCGTTCTTGTGAACCAGCACGTCATTGGTCTTGTATTGCATGAACGCCTCGCTGATGTACCAGATGCCTTTGTAATCCGAGCGGAGCGTACCCCAGGAGTTTTTCACCATGTAATAGCGTTTGCCGTTCTGGTCTTTGGCGGTACCGAAGATCTGCATGCCGTGATCGTCTGTTGTCTCCCAGTTATCGAAGGCGTCCTGACGCATCTGCTGGGTGATGGTCTTCTCCGGCAGAGGTTTCTTGGTCAGTTCCTCTTTCTGTTTGTCTTTGGTCATGCCCACCCATTTGGCCATGTCGCTACCGGTGAGGTCCGCTCCTTTGTCTGCATCGGGCACGACACCTATACCTTTGCGGGTGAATCCTATCTCGCTCACATCCGCTCCCCAAGCGAGTGTGTAACCGTTAGCGAGGGCGTTGTCGATGATGCGCATCATATCCTCCATAGGCACGTTGTACATCTGGTCCATGCGCCAGTTATCCGGCACTTCCAGCGCGAAGCGCTCGTAGAACGGGTGGTGGGTATAAGAGGTGATGGACACATAGTCCTCGGCATTCAGACCCAGACTCTTCACGAACGACTCCGGCGTGTATTTCTTGCCCTCGTATTCGAACTCCGCAGGACATGCGCCCAGGTAGGTGTCGTAGATAGCCTGCAGGCCCTCGCGCCACACGGGAGACAGTTTCTTTTGTTTCTTCAGCCCGTTCAGATAACCGCTCGCCACGGCTGTCAACTCGCTGAAGACGGGTAGAGTGTCCGCTTCTGTCCAGCCGTAACGGATACCCGGCATCGCGCTCTTCGGTACAAGACCGTAGTGCTGCATGCAGTAGATGACGTCGTAGGCAGAACCGCCTTCTGCGAACTTGGGTTCGTTATACAGGCGGACGCAGTATGTCGCGCGGTCGATAAGCGTCTTGCTGACCACGAACATCGGACTGAGTTCCACCTCTTTGCCCTTGATACGCAGCACTTCCGACTCGAGAAAACCGAGGGTGGAGAAGGCCCAGCAGGTTCCACTGCGGTGTTGATCCTTCACCCGCGTAATAGGTACACTGTCCACGGTGGTGAATTGCCAGCCTTCTACGCTGTCTTTCTTCACTTGTGTGCTGTCTGTCTGCGCAAAGGCGCTTAAACTTACCGCCAGAGCGGCTATGATCATTAACTCTTTCATTCTTTCAACTTTCAACTTTAAACTTTTTTCTTAGCGAGGTTTATACTCTCTCGGAGGCGTCTCGAGCGGTTGGGGTCCGCGAGAGTCGTCGAGCAGGGGGCGAGTTACTCCGAAGAGTATATGACCGAGCGTTAATCAGGGAATTCCATCAGGTATGCTTTGATGAACGCATCGATATCTCCGTCCATGACGGCGTTGACATTCGATGTCTGGTAGTTGGTGCGGTGGTCTTTCACGCGGCGGTCGTCGAAGACGTAGGAACGGATCTGCGAACCCCATTCAATCTTCTTCTTGCCTGCCTCCACTTTTGCTTGCGCCTGACGGCGTTTCTCCAACTCCAACTCATAGAGTTGTGAACGAAGGTGACGGAGAGCGTTCTCACGGTTCTTCGGCTGGTCGCGCGTCTCCGTGTTCTCTATGACAATCTCGTCCGGCTGACCTGTTAAGGGGTTGACGAATTTATAATGGAGTCGCACGCCGGACTCGACTTTGTTGACGTTCTGTCCTCCGGCGCCGGAACTGCGGAAAGTGTCCCAACTGATACCGGCGGGGTTGACCTCCACTTCGATGGTGTCGTCGATGAGCGGAACTACGAATACCGACGCGAAAGATGTCATTCGTTTGCCTTGCGCGTTGTAAGGACTGACGCGAACCAGACGGTGAACACCGTTCTCGGACTTGAGATAACCGTACGCCATCTCGCCTTCTATGTTGAAGGTCACGGTCTTGATACCGGCCTCGTCGCCTTCTTGCAGGTTTTCGATGGTGACCTTGTAGTCATGTTTTTCGCAGTACCGCATATACATACGCATCAGTTGCTCGGCCCAGTCCTGCGCCTCTGTGCCGCCGGCACCGGAAACAATCTTCAGCACGGCCGGCATCTGATCTTCCTCGTGCGACAACATATTCTTCATCTCCAGGTCTTCCACCTCCGAGAGGGCGTGTGCGTACGCAGCGTCCACCTCTTCTTCGGTCACCAGTTCCTCTTTGTAATAATCGAAAGCGAGGGCGAGTTCTTCTACCGCCGCACGCACTCCTTCGTAACCTTCAATCCAGCGCTTGATACCTTTAACCTTGCGCATCTGTACCTCAGCCGCTTTGGCGTCGTCCCAGAACCCGGGGGCTTGGGTGTGCAACTCTTCCTCCTCCAGTTGGATACGTTTCTCGTCTATCTGAAGATAGGCTTTGAGCTTGTCCGCCCGCTGCTGAACATCTTTCAATTGCTCTATCGTGATCATAAGTCTATAATTAGCCAATTTAAATCGGCTGCAAAGGTACAACAAAAATTGCACATACGCAAGTTTTAGAGCAATAAATTTTAGCAAAATAGAATTTTATTCTATTGTTACGTGTACGATTATGCACTCGGGTGCTTTCATCTTTCCCTTCTCGCATGGAGAATTGCCTTGACTTGGCAATTTGAACGGAAGGAGCAGCGGGGAGCGTTGCTTCGACATAGACACATTGCGCGAGCCCCCTCTGCTCGGTTTAACCACTACTCCGCCACTACTCCTCCACTACTGCGCAAAGGGTGCTCAATGGGTGCTGAAAGGGTGATCAAAGGCTCCTCAGCCTAAGATCACCCTAATCACACGCTAATCTCTATTCTTCTACGGCTTAATTTCTTCGCCGCGTTTTAGCATCTCGCTCACCTCGTGCCACACGTAGTCGCACATTTTCTCTTTTAGTTGGGCCTCAGTGTAATCCGAAATTGAGTGCAAAGGTACGAAAAAATTTTGGAATATGCAAGAGCAAGTGGAATTATTGTGCAAAAAAATCAGCCCGGCATTGTATGCCGACAAAAAAAGCGGCGAGTCTCACTCTGCCGCTCTTCTTTCTCAGCCGTCATTATTTGGCTTTCCAGACATTCTTCAGGTTCATCTTTTTGGGTTTGTTGTCAGCGGTCAGAACGATACATTTCTTGTTGTCTATGATGGTTTCCAATTTGCCTTTCATGACTTCTTCCCCTTTGTAATAGTTCACTGCATCGCCCACTTTGAGCGGTTCTGTACGCTTGGCCAAAACCCCAACGGTTTGCATTGAGAAGATACCACCGGTGATGGTAGAAACGAGGCCATCCACAAATTCGATAGAAGTGCGAACCTGGCAGGGTTCGATCTCAACGGGTTGGGTAATTGCCGGCTTGCCGACAGGCAGCAGACCCCAGAATAAATACATGTGCCTTCCCTTGGCATAGTAATACTCTTGTCCCTCAAGATCTGCATAGTTCTTCACATTGGTCTTCGTTACCATACAGGACGGCAATAAGAATACGACACTCAAGATGAGTAACATAACTGATTTTTTCATTTTCTTAACGGCGGTTATATCCCATCGCCACATCGGTTTTAAAGATATGAAACATAAAAAAATGGACGTTCCTTATCCCTCTGAGGCTGTAGGAATGCCCATGTGTCGATAAGTCACGCCCATAATATACATTATGGACGCCTGCTGACTTATTTTGACACATTATGAAACTTCCTACATTCCAGAGGTCAAATAAATCGCAAACGCGAAATTTAATATGTCACCGCTTTTTTACGCTGTCGGTGCCAGCAGTTATATTTTGCGGGGCAAAGGTACAGAAAATTTTTCATATATGCAAATAAAAGTGAAAAATTGCCGCAAAAATGCAAAACATTTGCATATATCATTTTTTTTGTGTAATTTTGCCGCGCAAAATTGTTTGAATATGGAAACCAATTTGGGATTTGTGCGTGTGGCGGCGGCAGTGCCGACTATGCGTGTAGCGGATTGTAAGTTCAACGCAGAGCAGATTCGTTTGCAGATTGACGAAGCGATCGCCGAAGGCGTGGAAGTGATATGCTTCCCGGAACTGAGTATAACAGGCTATACCTGCGCGGACCTGTTCTTTACGCAAGCCCTGCAACAGAGCGCGATGCGCGAGCTGGAAAGTCTGTGCGACTACACGCGCGGCAAGGCGATCATCGTGCTTGTCGGTGCGCCGCTGAAAGTGGATAATGATCTATTCAACTGCGCCTTTGTGATGACAGACGGCGAAGTGATGGGTATCGTGCCGAAAGTGAACCTTCCGAATACGGGTGAGTTCTACGAGAAACGCTGGTTCACCTCGGGCCGCGCTGCGCGCGAGTTCACGCCCGGCGGTATCGCTCCGCGTATTCCGAAAATAGAGATATGGAGTGGAGAAGTGCCTTTTGGAACGGACCTCCTTTTCTCTACGCGCAACTATACCTTTGGTATAGAGATATGCGAGGACCTCTGGAGCCCGCTACCTCCTTCAACCCAATTGGCTATCCAAGGTGCGGAGTTGATCTTCAATCTCTCCAGTTCAAACTGCATCATCGGCAAACATATCTTCCGCCGTCAGATGCTCAAGCAGCAGAGTGCACGTGTTCATTGCGGCTATATATACACCTCCTCGGGTGTGGGCGAGTCCACAACAGACGTCGTCTTCTCCGGCAGTACCTATATCGCCGAGAACGGAGATATACTCAGCGCCGGCGAACGATTCCAGCGTGAGAGCACGATGACGATTCAGGAGATAGATATCGAGCGTCTGCGCACCGACCGTCAACGCAACACCAACTTCACCAAAGACAAATACGGCCACTATCGTCATATCAACGTAGCGCCCATTGAGCGGGAGGTAGAAGGGACAGAACCGGTTCACCGTACGTTCTCTCCGCTGCCGTTCCTGCCCAAGAAAGGGAAAGAAGACCAGTATTGCATGGATGTGTTCTCCATCCAAACCAGTGCGCTGGCGCGTCGTTGGGAACATACGCATTCGGACACCCTCGTGCTCGGTATATCCGGCGGTTTGGACAGCACGCTGGCCTTGTTGGTATGCGTTCAGACAGCGGACCTTTTAGGCTTCGACCGCGAACGGATAGTCGGAGTGACGATGCCCGGCTTCGGAACAAGCGACCGCACCTATCAGAATGCGTTGAACCTCATGAGCGAACTCGGTATCACCCATCGCGAGATCTCTATCTGCGACGTCACAACGCAACACCTCAACGACATAGCGCATAACATGGACGTCCATGACGTGACGTATGAAAACGCGCAGGCGCGTATACGTACCTTAATCCTTATGGACCTCGCCAATGAACTGAACGGACTCGTGGTCGGAACAGGTGATCTGAGTGAGTTGGCGCTCGGATGGTGTACATACAACGGCGACCAGATGTCGATGTACGGCATCAATGCCGGTATTCCCAAGACCCTCGTGCGTTTCCTTGTCGGTTATGCGGCGGAGAATATGTATAGCGAACCGCTCCGCGAAATCCTGCTGGATATCGTGGATACACCTGTTTCGCCGGAACTGCTGCCGACGGATGAGCACGGCGAGATAGCGCAGAAGACCGAGGATAAAGTGGGACCGTACGACCTGCATGACTTCTTCATCTATTATTTCCTGCGTTACGGCTTTACCCGGGATAAGATCCGTTATATGGCTTGCCAAGCTTTCGAGGACCAATACGACGAGGCTACCATCGACAAGTGGCTCAACGTCTTTATGCGCCGTTTCTGCACGCAGCAGTTCAAGCGCAGTTGTATGCCCGATGGTCCGAAAGTCGTTTCTGTTTCATTATCTCCCCGCGGAGACTGGAGAATGCCGAGCGATGCGTGCTGTATCTAACATATCTTTGCTGCCGTATAACACCTTCGGTATTGACGTGAAGGCGCGGCTGTTCATCGAGTATTACTCGTTGGATGAGTTGCGCCAGGTGCTGAAGGAGCATCGCGGTGAACGCATTCTGCATATAGGGCAGGGGTCTAACTTGCTCTTTACCAAGGACTTCGATGGCGTCATTCTACATTCCGGCATGGCGCGTGCCAAGTTCCTGGATGACGAGACCGTGGAGGCGCAGAATGGCCTTCGGCTGGATGACCTCATCGCCCAACTGACCGACATGCAGTACTGCGGGATGGAGAAGTTGAGTCTCATTCCGGGCGAAGTGGGTGCGAGTGCCGTGCAGAACGTCGGTGCGTATGGTTGCGAGGCCAAAGATGTCATCCTGCGCGTTCATACCATCGATGTCGAGACGCTCGAAGAGCGGGTTTTCCGTAATGAGGAATGTCGTTTCGGGTACCGCGACAGTGCGTTCAAACATGAACTCAAAGGCAAATATATCGTCACGTCGGTAGTGTATAAAGTGAAACCGGGCGATGCGACCAAGACCCGTGAAGAGATCATAGAGACCCGTAACGGCAAGTTGCCGAAAGTCGGTGAAGTGGGTTCAGCGGGATCGTTCTTCATGAACCCGTTTGTGCCGGAAGAGCAGGCGAACGCATTGCTTAAGCAATACCCCGACATGCCAAACTTCCCTTCCCTTCAGGGAGGGGACAGGGGTAGGCTTGTAAAGATTCCTGCCGCATGGCTTATCGAACAATGCGGATGGAAAGGCAAGTCGCTCGGCGGCGCGCAAGTATGGCCCAAACAACCGCTGGTCATTGTTAATGCCAACCATGCGGCGCCGCAAGACATCATCGACCTCGCGGCAGCCGTCAGTGCCAGCGTCAAAGAGAAATTCGGCATCGACATTCACCCCGAGGTGAACTATATTTGAAATTAGAAATTAGAAATTAGAAATCAGAAATATCCATGGCTTCATTTATCGTAGAAGGAGGACATAAACTGCATGGTTCGATCACCCCGCAAGGTGCCAAGAACGAGGCGCTGCAAGTGTTGTGTGCCGTGCTGCTCACCAAGGAAACGGTAGTCATCAATAACCTGCCGAACATCCTCGATGTCAATAACCTCATCGACTTGCTTGCGTCCATCGGCGTGCGTGTGGAGAAACTCGCCAAAGGCACCTATGCCTTCACGGCGCGTGAACTCGACACGGCCTATCTCCGCAGCGCGGACTTCCTCAAGAAATGCAATAAACTGCGTGGTTCGGTGATGCTTATCGGTCCGCTCTTGGCACGTCTGGGTGAAGTAACCTACGCCAAACCCGGCGGAGATAAGATTGGTCGTCGGCGTCTC
>CADBVL010000026.1 GCA_902798015.1 uncultured Bacteroidales bacterium | reverse complement strand
AGTCTCGCATATATTCGGGTACCAGTTTGGCGCCCAGCCGGTTCTCCGTCAGTTGCAGCACGCGATAGGTGTAGGTGATGGGACCTTTGCGCACATTGAAGATGTCACCTACTTTGAAGGTACGACTGGGCTTGAGTTGCACGCCATCCATGCTGACGCGCCCGTTCTTGCATGCGTCTGCAGCTATCGAACGGGTCTTATAGATCCGCATCGCCCATAAGTATTTATCAACTCGAACTTCCGACATCTACTTATTATTAAACTGGTTCATCGTGCGGTCAATGCCCTGTAGGCAGAAACTCGGGATGATCTGAGTCGTTACTTTCAGACGCTCGTCAATATTCTTCTTCTCCTCCTCGGTCCATTCGCCTAAGACGAAGTTGATTTGCGTGCCGCGCGTGTATTCGTTTCCGATACCGAACCGCACACGTGCGTAGTTCTCTGTGCCTAATACCGATTGTATGTTTCCCAAACCGTTGTGCCCGCCATTCGAGCCTTGTTTGCGAATTCGGATAGTACCGAAGGGTAGGTTCAGGTCATCAACGAGGACGAGTAGGTTTTCTACGGGAATCTTCTCCTGTTGCAACCAATACCGCACGGCATTGCCGCTCAGATTCATGTAGGTGGATGGTTTGAGTAACACCATCTCGGCGTTCTTGACCCGGCATTTGGCTACAAAACCGTAACGTTTATCCTGCCATTCCGCCTTGACGGACGCGGCGAAGGCATCGATCATCATAAAACCGATGTTATGCCGTGTGCCGGCATATTCGTCGCCGATATTTCCGAGACCTACTATTAAGTACTTCACGTAGAATTATAAATTTAAAATTACGAATTAAAAATGAGAGGCGGGGCGTCAAACGCCTCGCCCCATCCCATAACCGTTAACTGATAACCGTTATTAAGCTTGCTTGCTCTGGCGTGTTGCCTTCACCTCTGCTACGCATGCGTCTGCAGGGTTAACGAACTTCAAGCCTTCTACCTTTACGTCCTCAACAGCGATCTTCTTACCCAGACCAAGCTCGGTAACGTCAATGTTGATACGATCGGGGAAGGCGGTGTAGATACCACAAGCTTTGAGCTTGCGCATTGCCTGAACCAGTTTACCACCGGCTTTTACACCCTCAGCGAGACCATTCAGCTGAATAGGAATCTCAACGATTACCGGCTTCTTCTCGTCAACTGCGAGGAAGTCAATATGCAGAGCCTTGCCGTCAATCGGATGGAACTGCAGCTCCTTCACAATTGCTTTGGTCTTGGTGTCACCTACGGTGAGGTCAACAATCTGCGTGTCCGGGCTGTAAATGAGCTTACGAACGTCAGCAGCTGCTACCGTAAAGGTGCAACTCAAACCACAACCGTAAATGTTGCAAGGAATTAAATCCTCTGCGCGGAAAGCTTTAGCAGCTTTCTTACCGTACTCGCTACGAGGAGTACCTACTAATGCAAATTCTTTCATTTGAATAATTGTTTTGTGTTACTTAATACCGTGTATTCCATCACACGTGCCTTTTTTCACAATTCACCCCTCCTTTCAGGGAGGGGCTTAGGGTAGGCTTCCCTTGTTGTCCACCGAGGAGTCGAACCTCGCTTCTCGGAACCAAAATCCGGTGTAATACCGATATACGAGTGGACACCGCATACGCCTTTTCAGCGAAAAAGCGTGCAAAAGTACTGCTTTTTTTTGACATACGCAAATTTTGCAGCACTTTTTTTTCAAAAAGCGTTATTTTGCTATAACGAGATAGTAATTTTTCTTCCCCTTCTGGAAAAGCAGGTACTTGCCGTTCAGTAAAGACGCATCGGTGATCGGACTCGCCGGATCGGTTAGTTTCTCCTTGTTCATCGAGAAACCGTTCGCCTGAATCATCTTGCGTGCCTCGCCCTTGGAGGGGAAGATGGCTGTTTTCTCAGCCAAGAGGTCAAGCGGCGCGATGCCTGCTTTGAGTTCGTCAAGGCTGATCTCATAACTCTCTACACCTTCGAAGACTTGAAGGAACGTCTCTTCGTCCAATGCGCGCAGCGCGTCCGCGGTCGCATTGCCGAACAAAATGTTCGACGCCTCTACGGCAGCGTTGTAATCCTCCTCGCTATGCACCATGCACGTCACTTCTTTGGCCAGACGTTTCTGCAGTACGCGCAGGTGCGGCGCTGCGTCATGCTCTTTAATCAGAGCCTCGATCTCTTCGCGGCTCAGACTCGTGAAGATCTTGATATATCGCTTCGCATCATCGTCACTCACATTCATCCAGAACTGGAAGAACTTATACGGACTGGTGTATTTCTTCGACAACCATACATTGCCGCTCTCCGTCTTGCCGAACTTGCCGCCGTCCGCTTTCGTGATCAGCGGACAAGTCAAGGCGTATGCCTCGTTGCCCGTGATTTTCTTGATCAACTCGGTACCGGTGGTGATGTTGCCCCATTGGTCTGAACCACCCATCTGCAATTTGCAGTTCTTATGCTCGTTCAAGTACACAAAGTCATAACCCTGCAGCAATTGGTACGTGAACTCGGTAAATGACATCCCCTGAGAGAACTCGCCGTTGAAACGCTTCTTCACGCTGTCCTTCGCCATCATATAGTTGACGGTAATGAGTTTGCCGATATTGCGCGCGAAATCAAGGAACGTGTAGTCCTTCATCCAGTCGTAGTTGTTCACCAACTCGGCGGCATTAGGCGCCGTACTGTTGAAATCCAGAAAATGCTCCAACTGCTCACGGATACACTGTACGTTGTGACGCAAAGTCTCCTCCGTCAGCAGGTTACGCTCCGCACTCTTACCGCTCGGGTCGCCAATCATACCTGTCGCACCGCCTAAGAGGGCGATGGGTTTATGTCCGCAGGCCTGCAGGTGACGCAGCATCATGATGCCGCACAGATGCCCTATATGCAGACTGTCCGCCGTCGGGTCGATACCTACGTACGCTGTTGTTACTTCTTTGTTCAACTGTTCTTCCGTTCCCGGCATGATGTCCTGCAACATGCCTCTCCAACGAAGTTCTTCTACAAAATTCTTCGTGATCATCTATCTAAACTTTCAAATTAGCGTGCAAAAGTACTGCTTTTTTTTGATATACGCAAATAAAAACGCAAAAATCTTAGAACGGGTAACCGATACCAAAGTTCACGCGGATGGCATCAAGCGCGGAAGGGATATTGAAATAGGTGGTGATAGGTTGCGTAGGATCGGGTTTGCCTTCCTTGTCATGTCGATATGTCTGGTAAGGTGCGTGGATACCTACGCCGATATCGAGGCGAACGACTAGTCCGTCTATGTCGAGACGCAGACCCGCACCGGTGCCCAAAGCAATCTGTTTGGCCAACTCGGGATTATTGATGATGCCGTCATATAAAGGTTGATTGGCATGCAGATAAGAGCTGTACTCTTCATGACCGATAGCCTTGAAAATGTCATTGAGCGAGTACCAGTTCCATACATTACCGGCATCGAGGAAGGCGGCTCCGAAGAGTTTCCATACTATCGGGAAACGGAACTCGAAATTTGCCTCCAGTTTGATATCTCCTGCGTGGAAGAAGTTCTGATTGTATTTTGACGAATAGAAGTTACCCGGTCCATACGCGTATGGTGCTGCGGCGCGCAGGCTGAGCGGTCCGCCGGTATAGAAAGCCTCTGAGAGCGGTGCGAAAAGGGAGTTGCCGAGTGGAATATTCGCACCCGCATATAGGCGCGTCGCGATACAAATCTTATCCGTGAAATTGAACTTGTTGCGCAGTTCGAACGTGAGTTTGACGAACTGATTGAACGTGATATTGCCTAAGGGCTTGTCTTTGTCGTTCCACTTATATCCGAGGAGGCAATAGAGGGAGTTAATGAGGTTTCCGGACTCTTTGATGCCGAGGTCAAGGAAACTGTTCACGGCGCGCTTGGAGCGATAGTCATCATAGATGAAATGGTAGCTGATAGATGGCACAAACTCATCTCCTGCAATGACTTGAATCAGTTCCGGGTACTCGGCAGCTTTGTCCATCAGACTGTCTGTCTCTGCTTTCATATGTACTACGGAGAGCGAGAAAGGTGTGAAAGCGTGGGTAATATACGGGTTGTTGGGCGAATGGATGAAGTATGAGAACGAACCGGAGAGTTTGTGTACACCGTAGCCGCCGGCGATATTCTCATACTGATAGCCGAGCATATACCGCGTGTCGCCCTCCGGGATATTGTCACCTGTCCAATGCAGGTATGGGAAGACGAGGGAAGCGTTGAGACCGAGTTTATAGGTGTCGGTCTTTCTCGGATCGCCCGGATGTCTGTTACGCAATGCCCAGTAATACGCGCCGTTGCCCTTGAGTGTAAAACTCTCGCCCTTGCCGAGCACGTTCTTGATGGTTGATTTGAGCGTCAGGTCCGGACCAATACTGTTGTTCGAGCGGTAGGCTACGCCGGCATCGGCGGAGAGACTGTATGTGCGGAAGATGCTGTCACCACGGAATAGTTCTCTCCTGCGCCAATCTTTGATGGCCCGCACGGCGAGGCCGGACTTATAGAGTTCGCCTTCCAGCACGTTGTTATAGTCGCGTTGCGAGAAGAGACGCAGCGAGACACCTCCGTCTTTGGTCAACTTATAGTCGGCAGAGAAATTGGTGAACATACCCTTGCTGTCGTTGATCTCAGGGTTGTCCGTAAGGGTAGAACCCAACGTGATACGCAGTTTGTCTTTGAAGAACGACTTGCTGATAGATATGTTCATGTCGTTCGTCTTGCCGGAGGCGTGCTCTGTTTGCCCGCTACTGAAGTCGATGTCCACCACTTTGCCGAGTTTGGAATTGGCCATTGCCGCATTAATACGGCTATTGATGATTGACGAGAGCGCATATCCGTCGCGTTGTGCGGCTACGTTACTCTCGCCGACATACATGCCGGTTGCCAGCAGCGTGGCAGCCAATCCTTCGCGCGTATCTTCATCAAGCGAAGCCAGTTCGCGTGTGATAGTCTCATCATCCGGAGCTTCAAGGAAGAAACCGATACTCTGCAGACCGATCGAATCCACCACACCGTTCACCCGCACGCCGGTACGGAAATCCACGCGCCGCGTCTCTTCGCCCTCTGACTCTACATCCGCTTTCACTTTCTGCGAAGCGGAGATATTGAGTTGCGTCTGACCTATCGGACCATTAAAGGCAATCGCACTGCCGGAATCCACATGGAACGGCATGATAGGATAGGCTTTGGGCGAATAGCGCACAAAACCGTCGTCAACGTTGATTTGTCCGCCGAGGTTCAGAGGCACGCTATCCTTCATACCGTAACGGACGTTGACCGTACCATGCGGCTTGACCTGCGCGAGGTTTTTCTTATCAATAGGATAGGTGATGTCCGTGGTCGGCAGAAGTGTCAAATCGATGTCGGCAATGATGCTGTCGAGCGGTCCCGTGACGGTACCGCGGATGTCGGTAGCCAAGTCTCCATAGACCGGTAGCGGACCGCCTTGGGGCAGTTTGACAGGAGCAAAACTGTCTGCTTTCAGCGTCACGTCCATCCGCATGGTATTGAGATCCAGACCTCCGTTGAGTGCGATGAAAGTGCTGTCCGCTCCGTAGATAGGCAGACCGTTGAGATCCACTTTGTTGTGCTCCATGACGATAGGTGTCTGGCCAAGACTAATCGCAATATCGTATGGTTTGTATCGAGCGGCTATGCCAATAGGCTGTACTTCGGCGGAGATATCCGTCTTGTGCGGCAATCCGTCCACGGTGGCTGAGGCTCTTACCGCACCGCGGAGAGCAATGTCCGGCAGTTTGACGAAACTCTCGACGAGATCCATCGGTATATCTTCCAGTTGAACATCCGCTCGTAGGGCATTCTTATGCTCTATAGAAGGTGATACACGTATGTCCACCGCGCGGCTGCCTAACTCTTCTACGCCGTACGTGAGACTATCCATGGTGAGTCTTCCTTTTCCATAGATGGTGTTTCCTTCGCGTGTCAGATCCATCCACAAGGAGGCGTCAGTACACAGTCCCTCAAAACTCATTGCACCATCCGTGAGCCGCGTGTCGGCAAGGAGTGAGGCATCCGTTCGACCTTCTGTCATCTTCAGTCTGAGCGAGGCTTTGGCGGCAGGCAAACGCAGCGCGTAGCTGTCCTCGGGATGTTCGATAACCGGCATGGCGGCGGACAGAGAGAGAGTTGTTTGCCGGGCGTCGGAAGCGAGCGAGAGGTTCGCTTCGTTGATATCCAGGCCTATACGCTCAATGATATGTTGTATAGGGCTGCCGTGTCTGAGTTCGACCGCTGCGTCCATCTCGGGAACGAGGTGGCGGAGCGTATCCAGCATCGTGAGGCCGCTTAACGAGAGGATAGGTTGAAGGACGGCAGAATCGCCTGCAGCCTTCAGTAGCGGCTGTATCTTATTCACCAGTCTCATCACTTGCATCGGTGAGTGCGCCGTCAGGTTCAGGCCTTCCGTAGCGAGGTCCAGAGAGGTGGTGCTATCTGTGGAGAAATCCAACTGTATACGGTTCGCTGTGAAGTTTTCGCCCGCCACGTGCGCTTTCACGTTACGCATCTGCGTATGGTAATCTACCACCATGTTTTCGATATTCATGAACTCCGCAACGCGGAACTGATGTTCGGTCATCGCCCGTACGCGCAGGTTGGAGTCTTTCATCGAGAAAGGAAGATGCAGCGTACCCTTCACTTCCTGGTTCGCCAGGTTGGCGTTGAGGCGCAGTCCCGAAGCGTCTATGTTGCCATACACGGCATCGCTCAAACGGATGTTCACCCGGCTCCTCATCGTCTGTGAGCGCGGGTTGATGCCTTGACCGACCGCTTCTACATCGCCGGCGAGAATAACGCGCGTCGAGTCCTTGAGGAACGGCGTGAGATTGACGCGGTCGATATGAACGATAGCATCGTAAGCTTCATCGTCAATATCGTACGAAGCTCTAAGGCTGGCTTTGGAACCTTGGAAGGACGCTTCGCCGGTAGTCTCTGCGCGCATGGTGTTGAGGTTCATCTCTGTCTCCGCGAGATCGGCGGTAGCTCCTAATTCTGACGAACGGACATGGAGACCGCGCGAAGTGATAATATTGCGCGCTATGTCGGCACACGCGCCGCCGTAGATGGTGTCCGCAGGGATATGCAAGTTATTGAGATCGAAGGCAAAGCCTCCTACGCTCAACCTCCGTGCATCGTACTTGTTCGCGCCCACATCGACGGTGGCTTCGGTAGAGAGACTCTTCGTGCGGATATCCATGTTCAGCGGTGTGAGACGGAAATGAATATTACGCAGTTCACCGTCCGGCAGTTCGAACGCGAGAAGGAGCGGAGCGGGGGCGGTATCTTTTGGTAAGGTGTCCGTTTCTGTTTTTCGCAGGTCAATAGCGACGAAGGCATCGTTGATGCGCAGTCCGTGCAAGGGGTATCGGCCTTCGGAAATACTGATTAGAGGAGAGGAGACAGCGAGCAGGTCAACGATTGCATCGACTCCTACCGAAGCGATGAGTGAGTCGGAATGGAAGGTAGCATGATCCAGCAAAAGGGTGTCCACCTCAATAGGGGGAATGACAAATTGAGAAGCTTCGCTTAATGAAGGATTGACGGTTGCCGTTTTTGCTGTCGCTTGCAGGCGCAGCGCCCGCACGTACACCAACGTGTCCTGCCCGCGATGGCCGACAAAGACACTATCGATTTCAATTGTTAAAGGAAGGTCCGCATGACCTTTGTAGGCATGGTAAAACACCATCGGCGAATGGTGAAAAGGCGAGAGATAGATTCGTCCCAAGTCAATGTCCAACCCCGTTTTCTCTTGTGCAACAGGGATGCCTTTATGCAGAATCTTTGTGCGAAGAGATGGTGTATAAATCGCCGTTGCTACCGCGATCAGTAGCAACAACACTATACCCGACACTACACCCACGAGTGCAAGCGGGATTTTCCACCAAAGAGGATTTCTTCGCACTTAGAAACTCTTCTGGATACCGAATTTCAGGCCGTACAAACCCGGCGTGAACTGGTTTGCAATCAGGTTGCTCAGTTTGCCCGAGAAGATGATTACATCGTTGGTGTATTCGTTATGATCTGTGTAGCAGTAGGCTGTACCGCTGTAACCCAGACTGAGGATAGAAAAGAACATCTGGAATGTACTCTTGCGGTTAAACTGATACGTAATGACCGGCGATAACTGAAATCCGTATGTGACAGCATGTCGTAACCCCTCAAAATCGGTGTGTGTCACGTTTCCTTCCGTCACGCGCGGGAAATCCATTCCGGTATAAAGGTGCGCCTCAAGCCATATGCCCAGCTTGTCGTTGAACAACGTCTTCAGCCGGTAACGAACATATGGTGCCACTTCCCACGAGCCTACGTGAATACGAAGATCGGTATAATAGGTGGTATCTATTTCTGTCACGATAAAAGAACTTTTATAATTGGCATAACTGCCGCCGAAACGTAATCCTAAATACACGCGTTCCTTCAGTTTCCATCCAATCTCCGGCGTCAGGGCTATCGACCAGCCGTTCTCCGTGCGGTTAGGACGTGAGTCGTGGTGGAAATAAATATCGAAATTATAGCCGTAGTACAGTTTCTGTTTCCACAATGGGATCTCTTTGACCGGTGGTTCTGCGGCAACGCTGTCTTCTATCGTTCTTGTCTCTCCGACGACAGCCGTTACAGACGCCAAACCGTCTGCAATATGACTGTTCTGCGCTATCGCGGCAGTCGCACTCAGCATGACCGCGGCGATTATAAGATACATTTTATTCATGATTTTCCATGTTTTCAGGTTTGTCATTCTCACTCATGTTGGTAAGGAAGAGATCAACAACGCGCTTGGTAACTATTGTCTTGCGAACGGCATGACGAACCTTGTCCGCCGTGGAAGGTGCATTCGTCGGTACCGCCTTCATTGCTGCCTGTTCAGCCTGTTCTACTGTCTGTTCGCGATGGTCAATCTTCGCACGTACACGAGGCGAGGCATGATTGTAAAGGAAGTTATAGCAAGGCACGGTGGCCTTCATGATATACGGTGTGAGGAAAGTAGTCAGCACACTGGAAGCTACGATGATGGGGTAGATAACAGGGTCGGTAACGCCGAGTTTGCTACCTAAGGCCGCGATGATGAATGAGAACTCTCCAATCTGTACAAACGAGAAGCCTGTTGACATCGAGTCTTTGAGCGTCTCGCCGCCCCACCAGCAACCGAGAGTGCCGAAAAGAATCATACCTACGATGATGACAAGCGAGACAAAAAGGATAGACGGCCAATAACTTACCAACGATGCGGGGTTGATCATCATACCTACCGAGACGAAGAAGATGGCTGCGAACACATTCTTCAGCGGTGCCATGAGATGCTCGATGCGATGGGCCTCCAACGTCTCCGCCAGAACCATACCCATCACAAACGCACCGAGGGCACTGCTAAATCCCGCTTCCTCTGCCGTCAACACCATGCCTAAGCATAAGCCGAGCGCCAAGATGATGAGTGTCTCGTCGTTAAGGTACGGGCGCACCTTGCGGAGCAAAGTGGGGATGACGAGAATACCGCACACAAACCATACAACGAGCGTGATGGCGAGTACGCCTACTTTCTCTAATAACTCAACCCCTTCGAAACTGTTCTTTACAGCGATGCTGGACAGTAATACCAAAAGCACGACGGCTACTATATCCTCGAAAATAAGAATACTGGTAGCGCCTTTCACGAAACGTGCTTTGCTTAACCCCGCCTCATCGATGGCTTTCATCACAATGGTTGTACTGGACATACAGAGCATAGCAGCCAAGAAAAGCGAGTTCATGTTATCCAGTTCCGCCCATCGTCCGACTCCGTAGCCCAAGGCTAGCATGCCGACGATGATTGTGCCCGCGCCAACAAGGGCTACCTTGCCGCTCTCAAGTAGGTTCTTGATGCGGAACTCAAGACCGATACAGAACAACACAAACAGCACGCCGATATTGCCCCAGGCCTCGACGTTCTCCATGTTCACGAGGTTTTCACCGAATAAATGCGGTCCCACTAAAATGCCGGCAACGATATAACCTAACACTACCGGCTGTTTCAACAATTTAAAGAGCAGGCTTACTATGCCTGCTGTGATCATCAGTATATATAAATCATGTACCATACAGATAGAAATTGTTTTGCGTTTTCAGGTGTTCCCGTTCTGCGGGAAAACCACTACAGGGGAAAGACCTTCAACCTTTGCGAGTGCAAAGGTATAGTTTTTTTTTGATATATACAAATTTTTTAATTTTTTTCCACAAAAAAGAAGTTTGGCACGGTATTTGAATTAATGTAAGTAAAGTAAGAAATATGTCGTGCCCTTGCGGCTAAGAAATTCTGCCGGGATCTACCGGTAAATAAATAGAGATTGTTTGTTATGAGAAAAAGGTTCGTCGAGAGGACGAGCCTTTTTTATGTCTTTCACTAATTCACTCACTCACTAATTCACTCACTCATTCCGTGATTTTGCGGTACTTGCCTTCGATCAGGAGCATACCCGGAAGAATCTCTCCGCCGGACACTTTGGTGAAGGTGGTGTAGGGCAAGGTGGCGCCATCGGCTTCTTCGACTACCGCATTATAGCGGTTATCCCAGATACAGCCTTTTTTTGCTTTGACGGTTGCGACGTATTTATAGGTTGTCTTGCCTGTCTCTGGATTGAGGACGCGCTGTACCACTTGGAATTTAGACCCCTCCGTAATGCCCTCTTTCATGCCGATTTTTGCCGCGTAGCCTTCAATCCGGCCTCGCTCATTGCTCAGTACGCTATATACCGGTGTTTTCACTTTGAAGTCTTCGTACTGTTTGGCGAGCGCTACGATATTTTTATCTATGGAACGCGCGCATATCGTGCGCACGAGTTCCGTGCGCGAGTACTGGCCTTTGAGTACGGATTTTTTGTCGAACTCATATTGGTGCGCCACGTATTTGAGGCGATAGGTCGTCTTGTCCGTCAAGAAGTCCTCTACTTTCTGCGGATCCGGCGTGCCGGTATAATGGAATTGATAGAAAATAGCCGCGATAGAGTCGTTCCATTCGAGCTGGTAGAGATACGAGTGCGTCTTCACTTTGAAACCTGTAAAACTATCGGCGATGGCGCCGGCTGCTTTGGCCATGTCTCTGCCGGCTGATCCACCAGTGAAGATATCCAGCAGTCCTCCAATCACGCCTACCGCCGCTTTGGCTGCTGCCGCTTCCTGTTCTGCGGTGACGTAAGTGATATCATTGACGAGCACGAACGTATTGCCTAACAGCTCTTCTCCGGCATCGGAGAGCGTAGCCAGTCCGCGGGTTGTCTGTAGTGCCAGTGCGACATCTACATCGTTAGCATTGTATTGTCCGCGAGTCTGGATGAGTTGGGTATTGAATGTGGCGTCTTCGGCAGAACTGCCCTCAAAACCGAACCATTTGGCTACCATCTTCTTGCCTATCTGCGCATCGTTGAGCAACTGCTCGGTATAGCGCGCGTTGGCTTGCAGTTCTGCTGCCGTGAGTTGGTGACCGTAGGTGGCTTTGTAATATCCAGAGTCGCGACGCAGACCATGTACGGTGCTGTTGTCAATGACACGTGCGCCTTCGATCGTGTGGTCGTCGTACTTGTCGGGAATAGGCAGGGAGTCGAACGCCTTGTATATCTCAGGGCCGAACTCGTCCTCGGGGTGATAGACCAATACCGTCGCAAGGGAGTTACGGCGGTAAGACAAAGACTCCTGCGCTTGCGCCATAACGACGCAAGCGAGGAGTATAATCATCACAAATAAGGATCGATTAGTAGCCACGGATAAAATCGATGTTGATCTCTTTGTTCGGTTGATGGTTTCCGTATGCCACACCTACGGCACGGGAAGCCTCAATACGTTGTCTCTCAAGGTCTACACCGTCTTGGTATATCTTCATCTCGAATTTCCA
The DNA here is from genome assembly GCA_902798015.1 of uncultured Bacteroidales bacterium. Taxonomy (GTDB): domain Bacteria; phylum Bacteroidota; class Bacteroidia; order Bacteroidales; family Paludibacteraceae; genus Colicola. The sequence continues at coordinate 4,605 of CADBVL010000026.1, read as the reverse complement.
ATCGTCGAGCACTTTACCCTTGATCTCTTTGTACAGCGCCATCGCCTCGTCGTAACAGCCTGCATCCGGAAGGATCTTAGCCAGGTATTCGCCTGCTGCGGCTGCGCCGTTGGCGTTTTGCTGGGCGGCCCATGCCTGACGGGCTGCAGCGAGGTTGATGTTACATTCGTTGTCGAGGTACTGCTGGTAGATATCCAGACCTGCGGCGAGGGCGGCATCGTAATGCTTGCTCTGCTGCGGGATGAGGGTTACCCAGAAGAGTGCTTCGTCGTATTTCTTCTGCTTAGCAAGGAACTTCGCTTTCTTGATCAGCGTCTCGCCTTCATGGTCATAGTAACCGATGATTTTCTCTTTGCCTTCCTGAATGAACTGCGCGATCTGCGGACTTTGCAGCGGCATGCGGCTTATGGCATTGAGGTAGCATTTGTTCTCTGTCTCTCCTAAACCGCGTACAGAGAAGGAAGTAGAGGAGAAAATGGTCTTGGCGTAAGCGTCAACGATATAGAGATTCATCTCCATCTTCTCTGCGATCTTGGAGGGAGGACCGGCGATGATATCTTTATCCAGCGGGGTGGTGGTGACGGTGAGCACGAACTGACCCAGATAATCCAGACCTGCGATACCATTGCGGGTCAGCAGTTGTGTCAGTTTGTTCTCCATCATCGCTTTGGCACCTTCGGGGAAATTCTCCGAGTTGTCGGATGCATACACAGAGATCGGCAGAAACTCCGTCTCGGCAGCGAACATAACGGCACTCATGAGTGCGGCTACGCATATACTGAAAATCTTTTTCATATTACTTCTCTCCTAAAATAATTACTGCACGACCAAGACCTTTCACCAGCACTTTGCACGGGATGTTGTACGGTTCTTTCTTCAACATCTTGGCAAGCCCTTTAGCGAAGCCGTTCGCATCGATAGCGCGCCCGCGTTCGTCATAAACAGGGATACGCACCTGCGTGAAGTTCGCTACGTTCTCGCTGGAGTATTGGCGGGAGAAGCGGCCCTGAACGGTATTGAGCTGCAACCAGTTCTCAATGATGTCCACCAATTCTTCGCCCTCAAACTCGGTCTCGAGGTCCACACCGGCCGCGTTGTTGGCAAAGACCTTGATATCCAACGTGATCTCGCGACCGATAGTCTGCATTTCGGTGAAATGGTCCATGAGACGGTTTACAAAGTTATCCATGTTTGCAACGATAGCCTCTTCGAGCAGCACATCTACGTCTGCGGTGAACGACTCAGCGCCTGTACCGGCTGCCGCACCGATAGACTTGCCGGTGTATGCGTCGCGCGCCTCAAGGATATACGCGATGGAGTGCTTCGGACCGAAGTCTTTCACGTCCCAACTCAACTCCAAGAGGATGTCGCATTTCGCTACGCGGGCTACTTCGTCCAAAGCCGACTCAGCCAGATCATTTCCTGCCTTACTGCTCGTCAGGTTGTCCTCCATACGACGTTGCTCGATGTTCTTGATACCTTGCTCCAGACTCTGCAGCGGGAACTGACGCTCCGCCATAAGATCGTTCAACTTGGCGATAGCGAGTTTGAGACCCATGCTCTCCTGCAGCGCCTGCTTGTAGTTCGGTACTTTGGCGGTGATACCCATGTTCTCCACCTCGGTATAATAGCCGTTTCGGATGCACCAATCGTCCGACGGGATAACCATCAACTCCGGCTTCTTAATCTGTGCGCTCGCCACTAACGCTACCAGCGCCAGCGCAAGAGTAAATATTGACTTTTTCATAAAACTCATCAATTAGTAATTGTAAATTGTGAATTGTGAATTGTGCATTGATTAATATCTGCCTTCCATCGGAATTATCCCGTCTTCTTGCAGTTTTTTCTTGATTCCTGCGCGGTCCACAGTGACCGTAACGGTCTCAACCATCTGACGGCCGTCGCGTTGATAGCGGGTGCTGCCGACGCGTTTGTCCTTGAGGTTGGCATACTTGGTCCATTCTCCGCCGTCCACGAAGAAGGCGTTGAAATAATCCTCGTGTTTCTCGCGTGCGTTCATGTCGAAGCACAGCGGTTTGAGGTCCGTAACTCCGCTGCTGCCGGATTTCACGCCGTTGAAGATCACTTCCTCTACGGCTTTGCGTTGGCCGTCCGTAAAAGCGACTACCGCATCCTTGGCGCGCACTTGTACGCGGATAACATAACTGCCGTCGTAATTGGCGCTCATCACTTGACTCTGTTTCTCGTAGTAAGCCTGTGAACGCTTTGCTCCACAGCCTGCGAATAATACCATTGCAGCTACGGCTATCAATAAACTAAACTTTTTCATATCCTTTAATTGTGCATTGTGAATTGTATATTCATTAGAAACCACTATTCAGTCCCTGAACGATACCGGCAGCTTCGAGAGCTTTGCGCAAGTCGTCCTTGCGAATGCTTACCACGCAACCCACCTTGTACTCGCGGTCTAATCTGGTTATCTCGGTGGTGCCCTCTATGATAGAAGCGTATTTCTGGAACTCACCGCCTTCGGCGAAGAAACTCTTGAAATACTCTTCATGCTGTGTTTCTGCACCGGGATTGGAAACCATCGGACGCTGACTCACGCAGCCCTGACCGCCACCGTAACCTTTGAAGATTACACCATGCACCGCATTTTTACGGCATTGGTTCGCTGCCACTCCCGCATGTTTGCTGTAGGTCCACACCTTAACCAGATACGTGCCTTGAATGGCATTACCTGCGCACTCAATTTCGTAGCGGAATTGGTTCGTGTCTTTGTCTGCTTTCTTTTGACGAATACTTGCCCAAGCAGGCAAGCTGCATGCTACAATGAGTAGCGAAAAAAGAATTTTTTTCATACGTATGATATGTTTAGTTAAGTTTCTCGGGGCAAAGGTAGCGTTTTTTTTTCACATGTGCAAGTATTATGCCAAAAAAAACGCACATACCCGAAAGTATGCGCGTTTTTTGTTAAGAAAAGGTCCTACAAATTAGAAATAATCGTTCGAGAGCTTTGCTCGAGATTAGAATTTGTAGCGAACGCCGAGGCTGATACCCTGGTAGAGACCGCCAGTGTTGTATTGAGCCTGAACCTGGCCATTTGCACCTGCAAGACCTACGCCAATGCTAGGACGCCAATCCAACGAGAGTTGGAGCGGGAACCAGAAGTCATACTCAATACCGAAATGACCGGCTGCACCAACCCAACCACCGAGGTAGCCTTGAGGAGCGCCTGCGGGCGGGAAGAAGAAACCACCGTCTCCACCGACACCCATGTACCAGTGCCATTCACCCTTTTCGTTCCAAGGTACAGTTGCTCCAAACGGATCAATCCAGTCATAGGTGATGGTTGCGCCAAGACCCCACTGAATTCCATAACCTGGAATAAAACCAGAAGCCCACGGAGAGTAAACAGCTACATCGAGCATGTTAGCCTCACCGAAACCATGTTGGTAGCTAAAACCGAAGTTGGCACCAAGGTTAGCACCAATTGCACGAGGTTGTGCATAAGCAGCGATGCTTGCAACAGCAAGGATTGCTACGAATAAATACTTCTTCATTGTTGTTAAAAAATTAAATTGTTTGTTATTAGCTAGTTGACTAGTTTTTTACTTGTTAAGCGCAAGTGCTACGTTCACCGCGCAAGCGACGGTGCAACCTACCATCGGGTTGTTACCGATGCCGAGGAAGCCCATCATCTCTACGTGTGCCGGAACGGAGCTCGAACCTGCGAACTGTGCATCGCTGTGCATACGACCGAGGGTATCAGTCATACCATAGGATGCAGGACCTGCCGCCATGTTGTCCGGGTGCAAGGTACGACCTGTACCACCACCGGAAGCGACACTAAAGTACGGTTTGCCGGCGAGGATACGCTCTTTCTTGTACGTACCTGCTACCGGGTGTTGGAAGCGCGTCGGGTTGGTAGAATTACCGGTGATGGAAACATCAACGTTCTCATGCCAGAGGATTGCTACACCCTCGCGTACGTCGTCTGCGCCGTAGCAGTTAACCTTTGCACGCGGACCGTCGCTGTACGCTTTCTTGCGCACGATCTTCAGTTCGCCCGTGAAATAGTCGAACTCGGTCTGTACGTAGGTGAAACCGTTGATACGGCTGATAATCATAGCAGCGTCTTTGCCCAGACCGTTCAGGATGCAGCGGAGCGGGTTCTTACGAACCTTGTTCGCCATCTCAGCAATCTTGATAGCACCTTCTGCAGCTGCGAACGACTCGTGTCCTGCCAGGAAAGCAAAGCACTGGGTCTCCTCGCGGAGCAGACGGGCAGCCAGATTACCATGACCGATACCTACCTTGCGGTCGTCAGCCACCGAACCCGGGATACAGAAGGACTGCAGACCGATACCGATGGCCTCGGCAGCGTCAGCGGCGTTCTTGCAGCCTTTCTTCAGCGCGATAGCGGTGCCTACCACGTAAGCCCATTTCGCGTTCTCAAAACAAATACGTTGGGTCTCCTCGCAGGTCAGATAAGGATCGAGGCCGTATTGTTCGCAAATCTGGTTTGCCTCCTCGATGGAAGCGATACCGTTAGCGTTCAGAGCGGCGAGAATCTGTTTCTCGCGGCGGTCTTGCGACTCAAATTTTACTTCACGAATCATAGTCTCTCCTCCTTAGTTTTTG
>CADBVL010000025.1 GCA_902798015.1 uncultured Bacteroidales bacterium | reverse complement strand
TTTAGCGGCTCTCTTCCTCCTGTTAGGCATGGGCGTGCAGTCATATGTGTCTTATAGCAGGGCGCTGTCTCAATTGCAGGAGAAAATGGATCTCGAGATGCAGATTGCGCAAGAGAAACTGCGTTTTGAGTTGTACGACGCGCTGGATGCCAACGCTCAGCTGATAGAAGAGGTGAAGAGGAACCTGACGCACCCGGAGAATTTGTACAGCAAGACCGACGAACTGATCAAGCGGTATCCGAATTTTTATTCCTGCTATGTAGTTTTCCCGCCGTATTATTATCCGGAAAAAGGGAAGTGGTTCGGCTTGACTTCCTATCGTACGAAGGATTCGATAGTCTCCTGCCCTTTTGGGGATGCTGAGCATGATTATTTTGAACGCGAGTGGTATAAAGGAGCCGTGCAAAACAACGCAGGCTATTGGAGCACCCCGTATATAGATGAAGATTTTGACGAACCGATCTATACCTATTCGAATGACGTGCTGGACGAGAAGGGCGATCTGATTTGCGTCACAGGTATTGATTTCAGTTTGAAATGGATACACAATATGCTGGACCATTTCCGGCCATTCGAGGAGGTGGAGTGTATGCTCTATAGTTCCAACGGGACCCTCCTTGCCGCCAGTGACGGTGCGCCGAAAGATGGAGAATTGGATGATGGCTCATGGATCGTTTCCCGCAAGACTCTTCAACCGATAAATATCCGAATGGTCACTGCCGTTCCGCGCAGCCATGTTATCGATAGTCTTCGTTTGGGCACCTTGTTGCCCTTGGGCGTGTTCGTGTTAGGTATCCTCGTGGTGGGCCTGTTGATCCGTCGTATGACGCGGGATGAACAAGAGAACGCCCGTTTGGAGACGGAGCGAGAGGTGGTGTCGCACGAACTGCAGATAGCCCATGATATTCAAATGGGAATCCTGAAAGACGACAAGGAACGGATCAAAGCCCAAGCGAACGGAGATATTGAACTCCATACCTTCCTTGTCCCGATGCGCGAAGTAGGAGGCGACTTCTTTGACTTCCATCGCGAAGGAGACGTCCTCTGGTTCATCATCGGAGATGTGAGCGGCAAGGGCGTTCCGGCCGCTATGTTCATGAGTGCTGCAGTGAACCTCTTCCGCGCAGCTGGTGTGAGAGCAACCTCACCCAAACAGATCATGGAAGAAATCAATACCGTCCTTAGCGAGAACAACCCCTCCCTGACGTTCGTGACCGCTTTTGTGGGATGTCTGTGTATCCCTACAGGCGAACTGCTCTTCTGCAATGCCGGACACTGTGCGCCGCTTATCTACTCCCCCGTAACCGGTAACCCCTCACCCCTCACCGTTGAACCGAATATCCCGCTGGGATATGACGGCCGGTATTCGTTTGTGGAGCAAGGCTGCATGATTGGCGAAGGAGAGAAAATCGTTCTTTACACTGATGGCGTGACCGAAGCGCGGAACAGCGCCCGTGAGATGTTAGGAATGAAGCGATGGTCAGAGATCGTAGCGAAGAAGGAGGATATGTACGGCGCTATTAAAGCTTTTATAGGGCAGGCCGAACCAACGGATGATATCACCCTCATGACGATTCGAAAGACAAGCCCCGTCCAACCTGTGACGCTGCGCGTGCCTTGCCAAGCAGACCAATGGCCTGTCTTGCGAAAGGCAATCCATACCTTTGGATTATGCAACGGCATGGACAAGAAAGGACTCAAAAAACTCGAAGTGGCAGCCGAAGAGGCTGTCGTGAATATTCTTCATTATTCGCAAGCTTCTGAGATAGAATTAAAAATTAAAAATGAAGCATTGAAAATTATTCTCACCCTAACGGATGACGGAATCGCTTTTGACCCCACGGGGCATGTGCCCAATGAGAAAGCAACCGGTGAACGCCAGGTGGGAGGTCTGGGAATCCATCTCATCCGACAAATCGTTGATGAACTGCACTACGAGCGGCGCGACAATAAAAACGTCCTCACGCTCATTAAACTTTTAAACTCTTAAACGTCGCGCAGCGACATTAAACTTTTATACAATATGAAAATCAGCATTATTCCGAATGACCAAGAGACGCGTGTTTGCCTTATCGGCGAACTTGACACGACAGTTACTACAACCCAAGTAGAGGACTTGAACCAGGTGTTGGCACTTGCCGACAAAGCGCTGGAGATTGATTGTGAGCAACTCGAGTACATCTCTTCAGCCGGCTTGCGGTTCTTCATGCAACTCAAACGAGAATCAGAAGCTAAAGGCGGTTCGATTCACATCACCCACCTCAACGAGGACGTGAGCGACATCTTCCGCATGAGCGGTTTTCAGAACCTTTTTACAATAGAATAACATGAAACACTTAGTCGAATACTTCAAAAAACACGTTGCCGAGCGTCCGAATGATATCTTCTGCATCGCAGGGGACAAACGAATCACCTTTGAAGAGGCAGACCGTCTGTCGGACACTCTCGATCCGCAGTACGTCACCCGTTGCGGTGAGAAAGTAGCATCGTTTATCGTGCCGCGTAATGAACTGATGGTGCTGACACCTATCGCCATCGCGAAAGCAGGCTTGACCGCTATGCCGCTCGATGGCTCTTATCCCGAAGAGCGACTGAAATTCATGCGGGAGGATGCCTCCAAGTACGATGGTGATGAAGCTTTCGTGCTGCTCTATACATCCGGTACGACCGGTGTTCCCAAAGGTGTCATGCTGAGCGAGGCGAATATCTTAGCCTTCCTTGATTTCCATGTCCAGGCAATAGGCTTGACTCCGCAAAGCAAATACGCCACCTATGCCGGTTATGGTTTTGATGCGTTCCAAATGGACCTGTGGTGTTGCGTCATGGCAGGTGCTACTATCTGCATCGTGGGCGACGAGATCCGTTTTGACCTGGAGGGGCTCAACCAATATATCCAAGACGAGCACATTACCCACTGCTTCATGACGACCCAGATGGCGACGCAGCTGGTGCTCAACTACCCCGACATCCCGGGCCTGCAGTGGCTCGGAACGGGCGGCGAGAAACTCATCAGCCTCGATCCGCCTTCCTATAAGTTGATGAACTGCTATGGCCCGACGGAGTGTACCGTCTATGTCAGCAGTTTCTTCGTGACGCAAAACGAACCCAATATACCTATCGGCAAAGCCAATACGAACGGCACGCAACTCATCGTAGTCGGACAGGACGGCAAGGAAGTACCGACCGGCACGGACGGCGAGCTCTATGTAGCCGGACCGCAGGTGTCGCTCGGATACCTCAACCAGCCGGAGAAGACCGCAGAGGTCTTTGTGGAATGGAACGGTTTGCGGTGCTATAAGACCGGCGATATCGTTCATTACCGCGAGGACGGAAACATTGAGTTTGTGGGCAGACGGGACGGACAGGTGAAGATCCGCGGATTCCGTATCGAACTCAAAGAGGTGGAAGCCATCATCCGCGAGTTCCCCGGCATCAAAGATGCTACCGTACAGGCTTTCGACTACCCGGATGGCGGTAAGTTCATCGCCGCCTACATCGTGAGCGACGAGAAGATCAACATCGACGAACTCAATGCCTTCATCGGCGACAGCAAACCGCCCTACATGGTGCCTGCTGTGACGATGCAGATTGACGCTATCCCGCTCAACCCGAACCAGAAAGTCGATAAACGCGCCCTGCCTAAGCCCGAAGCACCCAAGCCAGAAGTAGAGGAGGTTGTAGCTGCGGCTCCGCTCAATGTCCTCGAGCAGGAGTTGCATGACATCATTGCGAAGATCGTCAATATGGAGGAGTTCGGCATCACGACCGACCTGCGTTATATGGGGCTCTCCTCCATCGCTGCCATCAAATTAGCGACGCAGATATACAAGCGTTTCGGTGTCCAACTCGATGCCAAACAGATGACCAAAGGCATCACGTTGCAGGCCATTGAAAATGAGATACTCGCTGCGATGTTAGGTGGTCCTCGGGATACCGTAATTACGGAATCACGTAATCCCGAGAAAAACTTGACCGCCCCCCTCTCCTTCGCCCAACTCGGTGTCTATTTCGAGTGCATGAAGAATCCGACCTCGACGCTCTATAATGTGCCCATCTGCATTCAGATGCCCTTGGAGGTAGAGACGGAGGCGTTGCGTCAAGCGGTACGCAAGGCGGTGCTCAACCACTCCGAACTCTTTGTGCATTTTGCTACCCAGGAAGCGGATGTCATCCAGACGATTGACGAGAAGATGATGAACGAGGCAAATATTGATGTGCCCGAGAAAGCACTCGATGAGGCACAGATGGACGCCTTCAAGCATGAGTTCGTACGACCGTTCAATCTGCAGAAAGACCTGCTCTTCCGCTTCGCCATCGTGCGCACGGAGCAGCACCTCTATCTCTTGAGCGACATCCACCACCTCGTTTGCGACGGCGCGTCCTATGACCTCTTCATCCACGAGATATGCGACCTGTTAGAAGGCAAGGAGATCGAACCCGAGATGTGCTCTTATCCGCAGTTTGTGGCAGAGCAGAAAGCCGCTCAGGAAGGAGAATCCTTCAAGGCGGCAAAAGACTTCTTCGCCGAGCGTCTCACCGGTATAGAGAGTGTCACCGAGATCCAACCTGACCTCACCAATGCTATCCCCCAAGGCGAGAACGGACGCGTGTGCGTTCCGTTCGATATGCCTACAGCAGAGAAATATGCGGCCCAATTAGGCGTGACGCCGGCAGCGGTGCTGCTGAGTGCAGTCTATTATTCGCTCGCACGTTTCGCTGGAACGGATGAAGTGTGCATCACCACCATCTCCAACGGACGAAGCAACCTGCGGGTGAACAACACCATGGGAATGTTCGTTAACACTCTCGCCCTCACCACAAAGATAGCGAACCAGACGGTTGAGGAGTTCGTCCGCGAGAACGCGCAGTCCTTCGAGCAAACGCTCGCGCACGAGGATTATCCGTTTGCACGTATCGCAGCAGACTACGACCTCAAGGCAGAGATCATGTTCGCGTACCAGATGGGCGTGCTGAGCAACTACTCCGTCTTCGGCAAACCCGTCTTCGCGGATGAGACCATGGAGCAGAACGTGCCGAAATTCAAGATAGCGTTCTATATCATGCCGATGGACGGCGTGCCGTCTATAGCCGTCGAGTTCGACAACGGCTGGTACAGCGAAGCGCTGATCACCAACCTCGCGCAGTCGGTGGCAAATGCCGTGCAGGCTTTTGCGGCGAATACCAGCGCTCCTCTGCGTGCTATCTCGCTCCTCAATGAAGCGCAGACATCGGTGCTCGACTCGTTCAACCGGATCGAGGTGCCTTATGATAACACCCAGACCATCGTCTCACTCTTCCGTAAGCAAGCAGCCGAGACACCGGATAACCTCGCTGTCGTGTATCACGACGTTCGCCTGACCTACAAAGAGGTCGATGAGCGTACGGACGCCATCGCTGCACGGATCATAGAGGTCATCGGCAACGACACGAAAGAGAAAGTTGTTTCGATACTCATCAACCGTTCCGAATGGATGGTAGTCGCTTCGTTGGCTGCCCTCAAAGCCGGTTGTGCGTACCAACCGCTTGACCCCTCTTATCCGGCAGAGCGACTGAACTTCATGATGAAGGATGCCAACGCGTCCCTCCTCATCGCCGATCCCGACCTCCGTCCCATCGTCAACGAATATGAGGGCCCGGTTCTGCTGACCAAGGATCTTTCGAATCCCGTAATTACGAAATTACGTAATCACGAATCTCCTTCCCCCTCGGACTTATTCATTCTCCTCTATACTTCCGGCTCCACCGGCGTGCCGAAAGGCTGCCAACTCGAGCATCGCAACCTCGTGGCGTTCTGTCATTGGTATCACCGTTATTACGATCTCCATGCCGGAGACAAAGTGGCGGCTTATGCTTCCTACGGTTTTGATGCCAACATGATGGATATGTATCCGGCGCTCACGTGTGGTGCAGCGGTCTATATTATCGGCGAGGACATCCGTCTGAATCTGCCGGATCTGAATCATTACTTCGAGGCCGAAGGCATCACCCATTCGTTCATGACGACCCAGGTGGGCTATCAGTTCGCGCAGAACTGCGACAACCACTCCCTCAAGCACTTGTCTGTAGGAGGAGAGAAACTCGCGACCATCGCACCGCCGGCTAATTATCTACTGCATAATGCCTACGGTCCGACCGAGTGTACGATATTCACGACCACCTATCCGATACACGAGCAGGAGAAGAATATCCCTATCGGCAAACCGCTGGATAACTTCCGACTCTTCATCGTCGATAAGGACTTGCATCGTGTGCCCGTGGGAGCAACAGGTGAACTGCTCGTCTCCGGTCCGCAGGTCAGCCGTGGTTACCTCAACCGTCCCGACAAGACCGCCGAGACCTATATCGATTGGAATGGTCTTCGCTGTTACCGCACCGGTGACGTCGTACGCTACCTCGCAGACGGCAATATCCAGTTTGTGGGACGTCAGGACGGTCAGGTGAAGATCCGCGGTTTCCGTATCGAACTCAAAGAAGTAGAGGCGGTCATCCGAGAGTACCCCGGTATTAACGATGCTACCGTACAGGCCTTTGATTACCCCACCGGAGGGAAGTTCATCGCCGCGTATATCGTCAGCGACAGCAAGATTGATATACAAGCACTCAATGCCTTCATCCGCGATCGCAAGCCGCCGTACATGGTACCGGCTTCGACCATGCAGATCGACGTCATTCCGCTGAACCAGAACCAGAAAGTGAACAAACGGGCACTGCCTGCTCCGCAGTTGACGGATACCGACCGTGACTACGTGGCACCGGCTAACGACAACGAGAAACTCTTCTGCGACATCTTTGCGTCTATCCTCAACCAGGACAAGATAGGTGCCACGGATAACTTCTTTGAACTCGGCGGTACGTCCCTCATGGTCACCCGCGTCATCATCGAAGCGGACAAAGCCGGCAAGCATGTCGCCTACGGCGATATCTTCACCCATCCGACGCCGCGTCTCTTGTCGCAGTTCCTGTCCGGCGACTTGTCAACGTCCGATAATAGTGCAGACGAAGCCGAAGAGGCAGCCTTCGATTATACAGGCATCGATGCCATCCTCCAGCGCAATAATCTCAATACCTTCCTCCGCGGCGAGCGTCAGGAGTTAGGCAATGTGCTGCTTACCGGTGCTACCGGATATCTCGGTATTCATGTGCTGCGCGAACTCATCGACTCGGATGCCAAGACCATCACCTGTCTCGTTCGCGGAAAAGACCAACAAGATGCACAACGACGTCTGCGTAACCTGCTCTTCTACTATTTCGACCGACGTTTTGATGAACTTTTCGGTTCCCGCCTCTTTGTCGTCAACGGCGATGTGACAAATGATTTCAGTAATCAGTTATCAGATATCAGTATTCAGACAGTATTTAACTGTGCAGCCAACGTGAAGCACTTCTCCAAGACCGATGACATCGAGCAGGTGAACATCGGTGGCGCGGAGCGTTGCGTGGAGTTCTGTCTCAAGACCGGTGCGCGACTCATACATATCTCCACAACTTCCGTCGGAGAGATATGGATAGAGCGTGGTGACGGCAAGGCGGTTCCTGAACTCTCGGAACGCGTCCTCTACTTCGGCCAGTTCCTCGATAACCGCTATATGCGGTCGAAGTTCCTCGCCGAACGTGTCATCCTCGAAGCGGTAGCGCGTCATGGATTGAACGCTAAGATCATGCGTGTGGGTAACCTCGCTGCGCGTAGCTACGACGGTGAGTTCCAAGCGAACTTCCAGACAAACAGCTACATGGGACGACTCAAAGTCTTCTCCACGCTTGGCTGCTGTCCGATAGATGAATACGACTCGCCGGCAGAGTTCTCACCGGTGAACGAGACCGCGAAAGCTGTCGTGTTGCTCGCCTCCACACCGAAGGAGTGTAACGTCTTCCAACCCTTCAACAACCATACCGACCTCTTGGGCGATATCCTTGCGGGCTTTGAGAAGATAGGTAGGTCCATCCGCTACGTGGAGGAAGACGAGTTCCAGCAAGCAATCCTCGAAGGAAGTCAAGACCCCAAGAAAGCAAACCTCATGTCCGCTCTCTTGGCATATCAGGATATGACCCACGGGCAAAAGGCAGTCACGATTGAGCGAAACAACCGTTACACGTCTGCTGTCCTCCTCCGTCTGGGCTTCCACTGGTCCATACCTGACAGCGCTTACGTGAATCGGATGCTGACCGCCATTTCGCAATTAGGATACTTTGATAATTAAAATCATTGCCTCCAAACTGTTTAACTAAAGAAAATAGGCGTTATAGCAAAGGCGGCAATGGCACCGGCGAGGTCGGCGAGCAAGCAGCACACTACGGCGTGCCCTGTATCTTTGATATTTACGCTGCCGAAATAGACAGCCAGCACGTAGAAAGTGGTATCTGTAGTGCCTTGAAGAATACAGCAAAGGCGTCCTACCAGACTGTCTGCTCCATAGGTAGTCATCGCTTCGAGCATCAGTCCGCGCGCTCCGCTGCCGCTGAGCGGTTTCATCAATGCAGTCGGTACAGCCCCCGCCAAGTCGGAATTAATACCGCAAGCGGCGAAACACCAGGCGATACCTTGTTCCAAGAGACCCATCGCGCCGCTCGCGCGGAACATACCTACGGCCACAAGAATGGCGATGAGATAAGGGATAATGCCGATGGCCGTTTGAAAACCACCTTTGGCACCGTCAATGAACGTATCATAGACGTTGATCTTCTTCCAAGTTGCCTGCAGAATAAACCAACAGATAACACCGAGTAACAGAATGGCCGCGATGGCCGCGGAAACGGCAGCTAAAGTTTTATGCGAGAGGAGCGTTGAACCCCAGACAAGCAGTCCTACAAGCGCCGTCAAACCAATCAGCGTACCCAATACAACAGGATCTTTCATCTTAATCCTTTGTGCGATACAAACGCAGAGAAGTCCCACCAATGTTGCTACGTATGTAGCGATGAGTATCGGGAGAAAGACATCCGCAGGGTTAGCAGCTCCTAACTGTGCGCGGTACGCCATGATAGTTGTCGGGATAAGTGTTAGACCACTTGCACCCAATACAACGAACATCACCATCGCATTGGATGCCTTCGACTTGTCGCTGTTTAGTTCTTGCAGTTCGCCCATCGCCTTCAACCCCATCGGTGTAGCTGCGTTATCAAGTCCCAGCATGTTTGCTGCAAAATTCATCAGCATTGAACCATATACGGGATGCCCCTTTGGTATCTCCGGAAATATACGACTGAAGAACGGATTGATGGCTCTTCCCAAGGTATTCACCGCACCGGCTTTCTCGCCGATATTCATGATACCCATCCACAATGAGAGTACACCCGTTAAACCCAAGGAGAGTTCAAAACCTGTTTTGGCACTGTCGAAAGTAGAGTTTAGAATCGCAGAGAAGATATCCACGTTTCCGTAACAAATAGCTTGCACCAATCCCATCAGAATGGCAAGCAAAATGAGCGAAATCCAAATATAATTCAAAATCATGCGACAAAATTACATTTTTTTTTGCACATATCCAAAAAAAATAGTATTTTTGCGCCATAAATGGCAAAAAAAGATAGCACACATCGTTTTTGGGCGTATGTCCGACATGTTTTCAGTGCATGGAATACAACAGGAGAAGGCATTCATTCACCATACTTGTTTGAATTGGTGCGGTTCGTGTTACGTGACAAAAATGCCTACTACTGTTTCGCTGATATAGAACGCCGGAGGGAAACGCTGCTCGCATGCCGAGATGTGCTCGATGTGATGGATTTCGGGTCGGCTGGTTCTCCTGATGGCAAACTGATTAAGCGCCGTGTATGTGATATCGCCAAAACACATCTGGAACGACCGGTTATTGGGCAGTTGCTCTTCCGCTTAGTCAATTTTATCGGACAACATGAGAAACACCCTCTGGAGATACTTGAGTTAGGTACGTCTTTGGGCGTGACAACAGCATACATGGCGAGTGCAGACAGCCGTAATAAGGTGGTCACTCTCGAAGGTAGTGAGGAGGTTCTGAATGTAGCGCAAGGTGTCTGGCGAGCGCTGCGCTTGGAGAATATTGAGTGGCGGCAGGGAAATATTGATGATACTCTATTTAGTAGCGCGCGCGAGAGAATTGACGTGGCGTATGTGGATGCAAACCATACGTTCGAGGCAACTAGACGGTACGTTGGTTATTTGCTGCCAAGGATGAGCGAGAAAGGGGTGGTGGTCATTGATGATATACATCATTCCAGGCAGATGGAGCAGGCTTGGAAGGCACTCAAAGGCGACGTGCGCGTGACAACCAGCATGGACCTCTATCACGTAGGACTGCTGTTCGTTGATCCGCATTATCTGAAACGGCATTACAAAATAAAGATATAATCTACAATCTATAGTCTACAATCGTTTATAAGCAAATGGCAATTTATACAAAAACAGGAGACAAAGGTGAGACATCACTGGCGAATGGTGAGCGTGTCTCGAAGACAGACAAACGCATCGAAGCGTACGGAACCGTAGATGAACTCAACAGTTGGATAGGCTTGCTACGGGCAGGACTGAAGTCGTCTGTCGTCAGTTTTCAACAATCAGACGAACAACTGGCGTGGATACAGAACAAGTTGTTTAACTTAGGGGCAGCGTTGAGTTTGGCTCCCGGAGAGTGGGTCGACGAGACGGATGTACAACAGGTGGAGACATGGATAGACGCTCTACAAGCAGAAGTCCCGAAGCAGCGTGCGTTCATCCTCCCTGCCGGTTCGGAATGTATGGCGAGATGTCATGTCTGCCGCACCATCTGTCGTCGCGCAGAGCGCCGAATGATTGCATTAGGGTGCCCCGATGAAGTGATGAAAATAATGAACAGAATCAGTGACTATTTGTTCGTCCTGGCGCGCTATATTGGGTACAAGAACGGTGAGACAGAAGAAGCCTGGCGCAAAGAATAAAATGTGGAAAAATTGACGGAAAAAGGCTTAATTGTGTAAAAAACACCAAAAAATGTAAAATATTACGAGAAATATTTGCATGAATCGATCTTTTTTACTACTTTTGCACGCTATTTTGAAAAACTATGCCCGCGGAGGGTCGAATTGTTATTGAAAATAAACTATGTATTGGACGCTTGAATTGGCTTCGAAATTAGAGGATGCTCCATGGCCAGCAACGAAAGAAGAATTGCTTGATTATGCCAATCGCATTGGCGCTCCTGCGGAGGTAATTGAGAATTTGCACGAGCTGGAGGACGAGGATGATGAACAGTATGAGAGCATCTTGGATATATGGCCGGATTATCCTACACAGGATGAGGATTTCTTCTTCGATGAGGAAGAGTATTAGCCTTCTGCTTGCGCTTATGGCTGTCGTGACTGCGAGTGCGCAGTTCGATCCGCAGATGGGACAATATATGTTTATGCCGACTGCCTATAATCCCGCAGCGGCGGGAGAGGGCGATTTGATGAGAGTGGTTGGAATGCACCGCATGCAGTATGTGGACATAACCAACGCACCGATGAGTACTTGGTTCACTTTCTGCTCGCCATTTGTAATAGGCAAGACGCGTCACGGCGCGGGGGTGCGTTTCCTTAACGACCGCTACGGATTGTTCACCAATCAATCACTGTATGCTCAGTACGCGTATCGTCAGAGGTTGGGAAACGGCTATTTGAGCATCGGAATCGATTTGGGATTCGTGAACGTAGGGTTCAAAGGGGATTCCATTAATCTCAGCAAGATGGGGGACGATTACCACGAAGCGACGGATGAGTCGGTGCCGACTGGCAGCAAATCGGGAATGACATTTGACATGGGTTTTGGATTATATTACAGCACTCCGACATGGTGGGTGGGTGCGAGTTGTAGTCATTTGACCCGTCCAACAGTCACTTGGGATGAGTACACATCAGTGACTTTGGTTGGAACGATGTATATCACGGGTGGATACCATTTCCGGCTGAAGGACCATCGGGATTGGATGTTGACGCCGAGCATGATGGTGATGAGCGATTTTGTCAGTTGGGATATCAACCTTACGCTGATGTGCGACTATAAAGACCGTTATCGCTGGGGACTCGGATATCGCATTGCCGGAAGTGTGAATATATTGCTAGGCATAGATATTATTAACGGTTTGCAGTTGGGATACACATGTGAGTTGCCGACTAACAAATTGCTATTGGAAAGCTACGGAAGTCATGAACTATATCTGGCCTATGGATTTGATATCCTGAAGCCGAAAAGAACGAATAAATATAAATCAATTCGATACTTGTAAGTATGAAAGTAACTAAGATTTTGCCATTGATCGTATTTGCGATTGCATTGGCGAGTTGCAACAAGCCGGCCGGCGAATTAGTCGGAGTAGGCAAGAGTACCAACTTTAAGGAGGCAAATCCTTATGGAATGTTGTTCATTAAGAAGGGTTCCTTCATGATGGGTGCAAACACGCAATCTGCAGTGTTTGAGCAACCGGACAACGTGGTAATGGTGACGGTGGACGCGTTCTGGATGGACGAGACCGAAATTACTAACAGCGAGTACCATCAGTTTGTGAACTGGGTGCGTGACTCAATCGCTTTGACCAACTTGATTGCGGCCGGCATGACGGATTATGCTATCCAGCCGAAAGACGAGGATTTTGATGAAACCAATTTCCGGATCAATTGGCGTAAGAAAGTGCCATGGAACAGCAAGGAGGAAGATGTGGTTGATGCATTGTCATCAATGTACTACTCTGATGGTAAGTTCAACACGAACAATCTGCACTATCGTTACAATTGGGTAAATATGGACGAGGCGCTTCCGCAACGCAATAAATTTGACGTTGCTACCAGTACTTATCCTCCGGGAGCAACGGCACGCGTGGATACTTTCTGGGTAAACGCTAACAACGAAATCAAGGATTCTACAATTATCCGTCCGTTGCGTGAACCGAAAGACCTGCTGACCGAAAAGATTATAAGTATCTATCCTGATACATTGGTGTGGGCGCGTGACTTCCAGTTCTCGTACAACGATCCGTTGTTGCACATGTATTTCAAGCATCCGGGCTACGCAGAGTATCCGGTTGTCGGTGTAACGTGGGAGCAAGCACATGCTTTCTGCAACTGGCGCTCGAAACTCTTTAACATGTATTCTACTACCGAGGCAAACGCATACCGTCTGCCGACGGAGGCTCAGTGGGAGTATGC
Source organism: uncultured Bacteroidales bacterium (assembly GCA_902798015.1). Taxonomy (GTDB): domain Bacteria; phylum Bacteroidota; class Bacteroidia; order Bacteroidales; family Paludibacteraceae; genus Colicola. The sequence continues at coordinate 26,923 of CADBVL010000025.1, read as the reverse complement.
TGCGCGCGGTGGCCGTAAATTAGCGATGTATCCGTGGGGAAGCAACTATGCTCGCGATGGCAAGGGCTGTTTCTTCGCCAACTTTAAGCCATACCGCGGTGCGTACAACGATGATACAGGTACTACGACGATGAAGGTAGCTCAGTTCCGTCCGAATGATTTCGGTTTGTTCGACATGGCGGGTAACGTATCGGAATGGACGAACTCGGCTTACCAGAGTGCTGCTAATACGCATATCCATGACTTGAATCCGGACTATAGTTATATGGCTCGTAAAGCAGATCCGGATATCTTGAAACGTAAGGTCGTTAAGGGAGGTAGCTGGAAAGATATCAGTTATTTCATGCAGTGCGGCGTTCGTACCTATGAGTACCAGTATGAGAGCCGTCCGTACATCGGCTTCCGCTGTGTTCGCGCATACATAGGTGAATAATGAATAATATAGAAATAACATACAATTAAACATATAAGTTATAACAAACTATGGCTACAGAAAAAGCTACAAACCAAGGTTTTGGTGCAAGATTCTTCCACTGGTATGAGTCCTATCAGGGTAAGAACGTGGTTAACATCGTTTACTCAGCAGGTGCGTCGGTCGTTATTATCGGTGCGTTGTTTAAGATTTTGCACTGGCCGGGAGCTAGTCAAGTGCTGATGGTCGGAATGTTCACGGAGGCATTCCTGTTCCTTATTGGTACGTTAGAGCACCCGCATCCTGAGTTCCACTGGGAGAATGTCTTCCCGCAGTTATTGGAGTTCGGTACAAAACCGGAATTGCTTGAGGAGAAGTCTCATCAGGCTCGTCCTACGTTGTTAGGCGCTGGTGTTGCCGGTGAACCAACTGCTGCAGTAACAGGTATGAGTGCCGGTGTGGCAGGCGTCCCGACTGCAGCACCTACTTCGGCTAAAGTCCCGTCGTTAAAGGACGAGGATGTACAGGCATTGAAGGATGGTATTGCTGATTTGGCAAAGACTGCTTCACAGTTGAGTGAGTTGAATAAAGTGGCTGCTTCAGGCGTGAAACTGAATGACCGCTTGGTGGCTGCAGAGGCTGCTACAATGGAGTACACTTCGAAGATAACCGCAGTGGGCTTCTCAACCGACTCGTTGGCTAAGGCAACTGATGGTTTGTCTGGTTCGTATGCACAAATCGGCGAGGACATCAAGGCGGTAGCTGAAGAAACCAAAGCTTACAAGCAAGGCGTAGAGTTAGTTGGCAAGAATATCGCTTCGTTGAACTCGGTTTATGAGCTCCAACTGCAAGCTGTTAACGCACAGGTGGAAGCGCAAAAGAGCGCGGCTGCATCGGCAAAAGAAGCAGCAGAAGCTCAGTTGGCATTTGCTAATGGTACGAAGCAGTTGCAGAAGCACGTAGCTGACCTGAATGCTATTTATGGTAACATGCTCAATGCTCTCGCATAAGTCAAAAAACTGTCCGGAAACCCCGAGACAAAAAATGATTGGTATGATGTACTTGGTGCTCACCGCCATGTTGGCGTTGAACGTAAGTACGGATATCCTCAATGGTTTTACATTGGTGGACAATAGTCTGCATTCCTCTATCGCTGCATCGGATAAACGTAACGCGAAACTCTATCAGGATTTCCAAGCTGCTAATGCGGATAACCCTGAGAAGACGCAAGAGTGGTTCGATAAAGCTAAAGAGGTACAACTGCGTGCTGACTCGTTGTACAACTATATTCAAGACTTTAAAGAGCACATCGCCATCTTGGCCGATAGCAAGAAGAAAGTAGAGGAGTTGAAAGCGCAAGGCATTGATCCGACGATGCATATTGAAGGTAACTCGAACTTGGACGTAACAGCTCAGTATGCTATTGTACAAGGTAACGGAGCAATACTGAAAGAGATGGTTGCTTACTATCGCGATTATGCTGCTCAGTTGGCGGATCAGGATGCGGAGTTACGTAACTCTATTCTTCAGAACCTTGCTACCGAGCGTGGATATAATGCGCACGAGAAGGACTCCTGCGACTGGGAAGTGGCAATTTTCGAAGGAATGCCTGTAGGCGCTTCTATCACCATCTTAACGAAGATGCAGAACGATGTGCGCTCTACGGAGAGCCAGGTGATTCAGTATCTTATGGATCGCACGGACGCGGGTGACCTGCGCGTGAATAAATTGAACGCGTACGTGATACCGAATTCGAACTATGTGATTCGTGGTGGCAAATATTCAGCTCAAATTATTTTGGCAGCAATTGACTCAACGCAGCGTCCCGAATATTATATTGAGGGACAGCGTATCAATGACCAAGGTATTTATGAGGTAGCAGCTTCTGGTATAGGATTGAAAAAGTATTCCGGTTGGATTGCTTACCAGAATCCTTCAACAGGCGAAATGGAAAATTTACCGTTCTCGAGTGAGTATAGTGTAGGAGAGCCTGCTGTGACGATCTCAAACACTGACCTCAATATCATGTATCGCGGATATGATAACAAGTTCTCAATCTCTGTTCCGGGTGTATCGAACGATAAGGTGAAAATATCCGTGAATGGTGCTGCTGTTCGTCAGCAAGGAGGTTTATGGATCATTAAGCCGGGTGACGGTGCAAAGAGTGTAACAATTTCCGTTAGTGCAGAACTGGATGGCCGTATGCAACCGATGGGAAGTAAAGAATACCGCGTGAAGGCATTGCCGAAACCGGGAGCTTACTTTAAGTCGGGTGAAAAAGAGTACTCCGATGGAAATATCTCCCGTGGCGCGCTGTTGAACAGTTCCGCTACTGTGATCGCTTCGTACGGACCTGACGGATTGTTAGACTTACCGTACCGCATAACGAGTTTCAAGGTGAATATCAACGGTATTTTGACGGAATCCCGCGGCAATAAATTTACTCGCGACCAGTTGGATCGTCTCGGTAAATTGAAGATGGGAGCCATCGTTGTCATCACCGATATACGTGCGCAAGGTCCCGATGGTAAGGAGACTCGTCTGTCGCCTATTCCTCTATCATTGAATTAATACCAAACAAATATGATAAAGAAATTAAGTATTATCGCATGCATGTTGCTGGGTCTTGTAACGGCTCAGGCACAGCATAATGTTGTCTCGTTCTTCGACGAGGTAGGTAGTGCGCGTATCCAGACGGCAGAGTTTTCTCAAGCGCATGACACCATCGTAATGGTAGATCACCGTATCGATGATGTGATCTGGGCGCGTTACGTATATCGAATCATTGATATGCGATACAAACAGAACTATCAACTCTATTTCCCTACGAAATCGGATGATGCAGACTATCGTAACCTCTTCAAAGTGATTACAGACGCTGTGGTAGATGGTCTTCCTATCTTTGAGAAGAATATGGAGACTATTAAACCGGATCTGCACCAAGACCCAATCTCGCGTAATGTGATTCCAACGATGTTCATGGCGGATGACCCTCTGGCTGACTATTCAGACGATCCTTCGCACTTTGATATCGCATCTTCAGATGCTATGTTGGTACACTACGATAGTATAGCTGATGAGTTGTCGTTCCACTTCTATCCGTTTGAGCAGTTGGTGAAGAATCAGCTGAAGTATTTGATTCAGGAAGTGGTGTTCTTCGACAAGCACACCTCGCGTTTGCATACGAAGATTATGGCAATTGCTCCGCTGCAGGCAGATAAGATATCAACGCGTGACGACTCGAATATTATGGCTTCCCTTCGTGAGTCCATTATGTTCTGGATCGCATTCGATGAACTTCGCCCGTATTTGGCAATGCAGTATGCGATCCCTAACCGCAACGAGGTAAAACGTGTGACCTTTGACGAGTTCTTCCAGAAACGTCTCTTCACATCATACATTGTAGGTGAGGGTAATATGTACAATCGCTGGATACCTGATTACGCGGGCACAGCTGATCAAGTGAAAAAAGAGCAGGAGCGTATTGCTACCGAATTGCTCAATTTCGAACAAGACCTCTGGGAATATTAAATGCGGAAACATCGTTTTCGGAATTCCTATTTAACTTCCGCCGTCAGCGTATCGCTGGTGTTATGCCTTATTGGCTTGGAATGTGTGCTCCTGCTTTCTGCAGGAGCGCTTGTTACGCGCATGCGCGAGAATATCACTCTTACGGCTGTCCTGACGCAAGATGCAGATAGCGCGCAATGTGCCCGTCTGGAAAAGGTGTTGGACGCTAGCGATCGTTGTAGCAGCTACCGCTATGTGTCGAGTAAAGAAGCACTACAGGAACACATCACTTCTTTAGGAGAGGATCCCAGCGCTTTTTTGGGCTACAACCCTCTTTCGGCAAGTTATGAAATTCATCCTACGGAGGCATATAGTGCTCCGGATAGCCTAACGGTCTTGGCAGAACAACTGAAATCACTGCCGTATGTCTCGGAAGTAATCTATCCGCGCGATTTGGCTGATTTGATGAGCAGTAACATCCACGATTTCTCGCTAATCTTGTTAGGGGTGGCTTTGGCGTTGCTGTTAGTATCAATGGTACTCATTGTTAATACAATCCGTCTACAAATTTATGCAAAGCGGTTTCTGATAAATACGATGACGCTTGTCGGTGCTACGTCTTGGGTGACCCGTCGCCCGTTTGTTCTGCGCAATATGCTGATGGGTTTCTGCTCGGGTATAGCTGCTCTTGCCGTACTGAGCGGTGTGGTGTATTATGTGGAGAACCGTTTAGGTGTCTTGCTTTTCCCGTTAACATGGCAAAATATCACTTTTGTCTCGGTTGTTGTACTGATAAGCGGATTGCTAATTACGCTATTTGCGTCTCTGATTGCTACTGGACGCTACATTCGTATGGACAATAACTCTCTATATGAGATTTGATATTTAAACCTACTAATAGACAACTTGTGTATGAAACATACATTGCCAAAACTCAACCTTCTCCTCATAGCGGTGTCGTTCGTGATTATCGTGATTGGTTTTAGCCTGATGGTTGGCGCTCCTTCCGGAGAGGATTGTTATAATCCGGATATTTTCTCTGTCCGCCGTATTACGGTGGGACCGATGATTGCTTTATTCGGTTTTGTGAGCATGATTTTTGCCATCTTATTCCGTCGCAAAAAATGAGTTGGTTACAAGCACTTATATTGGGCGTAGTGCAGGGACTTACGGAGTTCCTGCCTGTTTCATCTTCCGGCCATCTCGAGATAGGGCACGTGTTGTTAGGAACGTCCGGTGAAGAGAATCTGACCTTTGCCATCATCGTCCATGCTGCCACGGTGCTTTCAACGCTGGTTGTGCTCTGGCGTGAAGTAGCCCAATTGTTCCGTGGAACATTCACAACTCTGCAATGGAATGCAGAAAAAGACTATGTTGCTAAGATTCTGGTGTCTATGATACCGGTTTTTATTGTCGGTGTCTTTTTTAAGGATACTGTTGAGTCGTTCTTCGGTGACGGATTGCTTTTGGTAGGTATCTGTTTGCTTATAACGGCTGTATTGTTGGCGTTGAGCGAATGGCTCCAGAAGAAGACCCGGATTGAGTCGTTCCGGCTCAACTATTGCTACGGGCTTGCTCTGCGGAGTGAAGAAAGAGAGTGTAGCGCAGTTCTCTTTCTTGATGGTGCTCATCCCTATCCTTGGTGAGGCTTTTTTAGATCTAATGAAACTGTTGCAGGGTGAAATCGTCAGCGATTTAGGTCTCTTGCCTGCCTTGGTAGGATTCGTTGCTGCTTTCATTACTGGTTGTTTTGCATGCCGGTTCATGATAGAAATTGTTCGCCGTCAGCGCTTGGTGTGGTTCGCTATTTACTGCGCTATCGTAGGCTCGATAGCTATCATCACCACTGTTTGCTGATATGTGGAATTTTGAGGAAGGCGAAATATTGGCGTTCGATAAACCGCTGCATTGGACGTCATTCGATTTGGTGGCAAAGGTGCGATGGAACTTATGCCATAAGTTAGGGCGAAAAAAACTGAAAGTAGGTCATACAGGCACGTTAGACCCATTGGCGACTGGGGTTGTCATCATCTGCACGGGGAAGAAAACTAAACTGATTGAGCAGTTGCAGTATGACGTGAAAGAATATATTGCCACGCTGCAATTAGGTGCTACTACACCGAGTTATGATTTGGAAAAGGAGATTGATGCTACCTATCCGACGGAACACATAACCCGCGAGTTGGTCTATCAAACGATTCCGCAGTTCTTAGGAGAACAATGGCAAGTACCGCCGATATTCTCTGCCGTGCAGATTAACGGGAAGCGTGCGTACGAGTTTGCCCGCAAAGGTGAAGAGGTGGAGTTGAAACCTAAGTTGTTGGTGATTGATGAGATAGAGGTGCTGTCTTTTGATGCATCAACGATGCAACTGACGATACGCGTTGTATGCTCGAAGGGTACGTATATCCGTGCATTAGCACGCGACATTGGTGAAAGGTTACACTCCGGCGCACACTTGACAGCTTTACGCCGCACACGTGTAGGTAGTACCCGAGTAGAAGATTGCTATACCATAGATGGTTTTTTAGAACAACTGAAAGCTGATAATTGAGAAGCTAAAGGCTAAAAAAAGAATATGTACAAGACCAATGATATGAAACTCAGCCAGTTTAAATTTAAACTGCCTGAAGAATTGATTGCCCAGTATCCGTCTTCTTATCGCGATGAGGCACGTTTGATGGTACTGCATCGGAAATCTGGAGAGATTGAGCATAAGAAAGTTTCGGACTTAGTGGAGTATTTCGAAGAAGGAGACCTTTTCGTGCTGAACGACAGTAAGGTCTTTCCGGCGCGTCTCTATGCGCACAAGGAGAAGACAAATGCGTTGATTGAGGTATTCCTGTTACGCGAGTTGAATCATAAGTCTCGTTACTGGGATGTACTGGTAGATCCGGCGCGCAAGATTCGTATTGGTAATAAACTGACCTTCGATGACGATCCTTCTATCGTAGCCGAGGTGATTGATAATACTACGAGCCGCGGTCGTACTTTCCGTTTCCTCACGGACTATGACAATGAAGAGTTTGTGCCGCGTCTGTATGCATTAGGTAGAGCACCGCTGCCGAAGTACATCCGTCGTCCGATGGATGCAGCTACGCAGGCGGCATATGATGAAATCTTCCATGACCAGCCTGTGGACGAAATGGACACCGAGCGTTACCAGACTATTTTCGCAGATAAGATAGGAGCGGTGGCGGCACCGGCAGCCGGACTGCATTTCTCCAAGCAGTTACTCAAACGGATGGAGATCCGTGGAATAGAGACGACGTTCATGACCAGCCATGTGTCGCTGGGTATCTTCAAAGATATTGATGTAGAGGATTTGACGAAGAATAAGATGGAGTCCGAGCAGATCATCTTGCCGGAGACAATGACAGATGCGGTGAATAAGGCGCGTGAGGAGATGCATCGTGTATGTGCTGTGGGCACAGAGGTGATGCGTGCTCTGGAGCACGTGGCCGGAACGAATGGTACTCTCAAAGCATACGATGGATGGACAAACAAGTTTATTTATCCGCCGCACCGTTTCATGGTCGCAAATAGTTTCTTTGTGAACTTCTACATGCCGCAATCAAGTCAATTATTGATGGTCGCTGCTTTCGGAGGGTTCGAAGAGACTATGCATGCATATGAAGAGGCCATCAAAGAAGGATATCGTTTCGGAGATTATGGAGACGCAATGTTAATCGTTGATTGATGCAGGTAAGAATAGATCCATCTTGGCAGCGCGTGTTGCAGACGGAGTTTGACAAACCTTATTTCGAACTCCTCACCGATTATGTGCGCCAACAATATAAGACCCGTCGGTGCTTCCCTCCGGCAGGTCTTATTTTTAATGCCTTCGACTCCTGTCCGTTTGATAAGGTGCGGGTGGTGATCATCGGGCAGGACCCGTATCACGAGCCGGGACAGGCAATGGGACTCAGTTTCTCTGTACCCGAAGGCGTGCAGATTCCTCCTTCGCTCATGAATATCTACAAAGAGATTCACCGTGACTTGGGCACACCCATTCCTGCTACCGGAGATCTCCGCCGCTGGGCGGATCAAGGAGTTCTGCTTTTGAATGCCACGCTCACAGTGGAGGCGCATAAAGCCGGTAGTCACCAGGGGAAAGGCTGGGAGGAACTCACGGATGCCGCTATTGCTGCCCTGAATAAAGAACGCGAACATTTGGTGTTTATGCTCTGGGGATCTTATGCACAGCGAAAAGGCCAAATCATCGACCGACGCAAACATCTCGTTCTGCAAACTTCTCATCCCTCACCACTCTCCGTCTATCGCGGATTCGACGGATGCGGACATTTCTCCGCCGCCAATAAATACTTGGAAAATCACGGCTTAGCGCCTATTCAATGGTAATATGAAAAAACTACTGCTTATTGATGCGTATGCGATGATCTTTCGCGCGTACTATGCTTTTATTCGCGCGCCGCGCATGAACAGTAAAGGTGAGAATACCTCGGCGATCTTTGGTTTCGCCATTACGTTGGATGACCTGTTGAAGAAAGTCAATCCGACGCATATCGGTGTGGCATTCGACCCGAAAGGTGGAACCTTCCGTCATGAGGCATACGAGCAATACAAGGCACAACGCGAAGAGACTCCCGAGGATATTCGTAAGGCTGTGCCGGTGATAAAGCGACTGCTCGAAGCGATGAATATACCCGCCTTTGAGGTGCCTGGTTTTGAGGCGGACGATGTCATCGGTACACTTGCCAAACAAGGAGAAGAGGCAGAATTTGAAGTTTATATGGCTACGCCGGATAAAGACTACGGTCAGCTCGTCTCCGAGCACATCTTCATGTATCGTCCGCGTCATACCGGCGGCTTCGAGGTGATGGGACCAAAAGAGGTATGTGAGAAATACGGCCTGCAAGACAAGACGCAAGTAATAGATTTGCTGGGTTTGATGGGCGATGCAAGTGATAATATACCGGGCTGCAAGGGAGTGGGAGAGAAGACTGCCGTTTCGTTACTACAGCAATTCGGCTCGATTGAAAACATGCTCGCCCATACAGACGAGATCAAAGGTGCGCTGCGCACCAAAGTAGAATCCCAAATCGAGGATATCCAATTCTCCAAATTCCTCGCTACCATCCGTACGGATGTACCCATTACTTTAAATGAAGAGCAGCTGGCTAAGAAAGAACCGGACCTTGAAGCCCTTGCGAATCTGTACCGCGAACTGGAATTCAATACCCTGCTCAAAAAAATCAATTTGAATACTCAAAATAACCAAACAAGCATACCTGCGGCATCGAATACTTCGAAAAAGTCCAAACCTACCGATCCGAATCAATTGGATTTGTTCGGTGACTTCAACGAATCAACAACTACTCCTTCTACTCAGAAAAAACCGGTGTATGACACGATAGAGAATCGCCTGTGCCAGTATCTCCTTAATCCCGAGGTGGCATTCAATCCCGAGATCGCTCCGAATTGGACAGCGCTGAAGGCAGACCCGGATTTATGGAATTTGTACAATGATGTTGAGTTGCCGTTAGTGCCGGTGTTACGTGAGATGGAAGCTGCCGGCGTGCGCTTTGATGTCAATAAACTGCATGAGGCGGAGCAACAACTGACGGCGGAACTGCATGAACTCGAACAACGCATTTACGAACTGGCTGGTGAGACATTCAATATCAATAGTCCGCGGCAGGTGGGAGAATTACTCTTCGACAAGCTCAAACTTGATGCCAAGGCAAAAAAGTCCCGCACGGGACAATATTCGACTTCCGAAGAAGTGCTGGTCGCTTTGAAGGAAAAACACCCTGTGGTCGGCGCAATTCTTGACTATAGAGCATTGAGCAAGCTTATCTCTACTTATATATCAGCACTTCCCGGATATATTGCGGCGGACGGGAAAATTCATACTACGTACAACCAGACAGTGACGGCCACCGGACGTCTGAGTAGCAGCAATCCGAACTTGCAGAATCTACCTATCCGCTCCGAACGTGGTAAATTGATCCGTGAAGCCGTCATTCCTGATGATGAGTAAGGACGAACATCTGTTGCAAGCCTTCCGTTCAGGACAGGACATCCATGCAGCAACGGCGGCTCGTATCTTCAAGAAACCCATTGAAGAGATAACTAAAGACCAACGCCGTAAGGCCAAGACCGCCAATTTTGGTATCATTTATGGAATCTCGGCATTCGGCTTGGCGCAACAATTGGATTGCCCGCGTGCCGAAGCGCGTCAACTGATTGATGATTATTTTGCGGCCTTCCCTGGCGTGATTCGTTATATAGAGCAGCAAAAAGAAATAGCGCGGCAGCGCGGATTTGCTGAGACGCTCTTCGGCAGAAAACGCTATCTGCCTGATATTCTTTCGAATAACGCAACGGTGCGTTCTTTTGCAGAGCGTAATGCCGTCAATGCGCCGATTCAGGGCACCGCAGCCGATATTATCAAAATCGCCATGGTTGCTATCCATCGCCGTTTAAAAGAAGAAGGACTGAAGGCGCAGATGATCATGCAAGTTCACGACGAACTCAACTTCAACGTCCCTGCCGCTGAAATCGACCGTGTACGCGAGATAGTCGTCTCCGAAATGCAGAATGCAGTACATCTGTCAATCCCTTTGATAGCCGATTGCGGAGTAGGAAAGAACTGGCTCGAAGCACACTAAATAATCAACTCTCAACGATCATGCTTCTCTCAACTTTCAACTTTCAACTCTCAACCATAATACTCGTCATCCGGGTATTATGTATTGGCAACAGTTTCTCATGGGATGCTGTAGAACAAGAGTTGGTGCCGTTATGCGATGCCAAGGGAGTCCAAGTGGAGGTGCATAATCTTTATTATGGAGGCTGTTCGTTGCAGCAACATGCGGAATTTCTTGCGAAAGATACAGCGGCTTATTCGCATCGTGTGTGTACCAACACATGCCCGCGACTCGTTAAGGATACCATTTCCCTTCGTCAGGCACTCAAGGACGGAAAGTACGACTTTATCTCATTGCAGCAGGCGAGCCATGACAGTGGTGTTCGCAGCAGCTACGAACCCTGGCTAACCACCCTTATCGACACCGTGCGAGCATACCAACCGGAAGCCAAACTATGCTGGATGCAGACTTGGGCGTATAGTAAGGACGCCAAGCACCCCGCCTATCCGCGTTATCAGTCGGATCAACAAGTGATGTGGGATAGTATTCAGGCTTGTATCAAATCACAAATCACAAATCACAAATTAAAAATTATTCCGTGTGGAAGCGCTATTCAGAATGCGCGACACACGAAATTAGGTGATACCTTATGCCGCGACGGCTACCATCTGAACTATGCCTATGGTCGTTATACGGCGGCGTGTGTATGGTATGAAGTGCTGACCGGAAAAGATGTTCGGAAGAATCGCTATAAGAACCCGCAAATGACGTGTCAACAGCGTCTGCAAACTCAAAAATCGGCACATAAAGCGGTGCAAGAATTCAAAAAGTGACGATTTTTGAAAAAAAAATGCAGAATTATTTGCACATGTCAAAAAAAAGCAGTACTTTTGCACCCGCTTTTGAAAAGAAGACCACTGGTGCGGTAGTTCAGTTGGTTAGAATACCGGCCTGTCACGCCGTAGGTCGCGAGTTCGAGTCTCGTCCGCACCGCCAAGGGCGCAAGCCCTCTTCTTTTTAAAGCAATGGTCCATTAGCTCAACTGAATAGAGTACCACACTACGGATGTGGGGGTTGCAGGTTTGAATCCTGCATGGATCACGAAAAGGAGCCGCAATCGCGACTCCTTTTTTCGTATGCATTTCACGTTTTTATCCTTTAAATTCGGGATCGGTGAGGTCTCCGTTCAGATAACTGTCGTAGGCCGTCATATCAATCAATCCATGCCCGCTGAGATTGAAGAGAATGACTTTTTCTTCTCCTGTCTCGATGCATTTCTTCGCTTCACGAATGGTGGCTGCGATGGCGTGACAACTCTCCGGTGCAGGAATGATACTCTCTGTCTGGGCGAAAAGCAGCCCTGCCGCGAAAGATTCCGTCTGTGGAATATCTACGGCACGCATATATCCGTCTTTTAGTAGTTGGCTGACGATTGTACCGGCTCCATGATAACGCAGGCCACCTGCGTGGATATTTGCCGGTTTGAACTCGTGTCCAAGCGTGTACATCGGCAGTAAGGGTGTATATCCCGCTTCGTCACCGAAGTCATATTCAAACTTGCCGTGCGTCAGTTTGGGACAACTGGATGGCTCGGCTGCAATAAAGTCGATTTTCTTGCCTTCTTTGATGGTATGGCGCATGAAAGGGAACGCGAGTCCGCCGAAGTTACTGCCGCCACCGAAACAAGCGATGATGGTATCGGGATACTCACCGGCTTTCTCCATTTGTTTCTCAGCCTCGAGACCAATGACTGTCTGGTGCAACGAGACGTGACTCATAACAGAACCGAGCGTGTATTTGCAGTTCGGGGTGGTAGTTGCCAGTTCAACAGCCTCTGAGATAGCTGTGCCCAAGGAACCGGGATGTAATGGGTCGCGGGTGATGATGTCTTTGCCTGCGCGAGTGGACATCGAAGGCGAACCTTCCACAGTCGCACCAAAGGTGCGCATGATGGAACTGCGGTAAGGTTTTTGCTGCATGGAAATCTTCACTTGATACACGGCGCATTCGAGTCCGAATGCTTTTGCTGCATAACTGAGTGCGGCTCCCCATTGTCCGGCACCCGTCTCGGTGGTGACGTTGGTCGTCCCTTCCTGTTTGCAATAGTAACATTGCGGAAGAGCGGAATTGATCTTATGCGACCCTAACGGGTTGACACTCTCATTTTTGAAATAGATATGCGCAGGTGTGCCCAGTGCTTTCTCCAGTGCGTATGCACGAACGAGCGGCGTTGAACGGTAGTATTTATATCGCTCTAGTACTTCTTCGGGAATATCTATCCAGGCATGCTCTTGGTCTAACTCTTGTTTTGCGCACTCCGCCGCGAAGATATGCGCGAGATCTTCCGCGGTCAGCGGCTCTTTTGTTGCGGGATTCAATAAAGGAAGCGGTTTGTTAATCATATCCGCTTGGATGTTATACCATTGGCGAGGCAGTTCGCTCTCGTCCAATAAAAACCTTTTTTGTTTGCTCATAGTAGAAAAAAATGTAAATGATGTACCTTTTATGCGTAAACGACCGCAAAGGTACAACAAAAAATGGGAATATGCAAGAGTAGAATGATTTTTATGTGATTAAAATGTTCTAAAAGTCGAGTCGCCTCCGTGTTGCCTCCGTGTTTACTCTGTGTTTATACCGTTTTAACCCTATGTTACTCCTTTCTGCGAAATTCCGCCAAAACGATCGCTGTGGCAATTGCTACATTCAAACTCTCCGATGTCTCAGCGTCTTTAGGATACGAAGGAATACGAATCGGGTGTGTGATGAATGGTCGCACGGCTTGCGAGATGCCATTGCCTTCGTTGCCCATGATGATAATCGTTTTGCTCTTTTGCGCTTCGCGCATTGTGGCTTCGCCTTCAAGAAGATGGTACATGTCTTTTCCTTCGAGAAGTGTGCCGTAAATAGTTGTAGCTGGTGCTTGCTTATTGGTTGTAAGTAAACGGAACCATGCAGGAAGGTCAAGATAGTAAAGGCGTACGCGCGCCAACGCCCCCATCGTCGCCTGCACTACCTTCGGATTATAGCAGTCAGCCGTTTCTTGTGAACAGAGTACGGACCGGACTCCGAACCAATCGCAAGTGCGGATGATAGTACCTAAGTTTCCTGGATCCTGAATGCCGTCAAGGACCAAGGCAAGGGAGTCCGTGATTTCATATGCGACAGGTTCACCGTTTAGCACTTCGCGTTTACGGAAGACTCCGATTATACCTTGCGGATTCTTTAGACCACTCATCTGTTCTATTTCCGTTCGTGTGGCATTCTCTCCTTCGCGATACAAGTGAACAAGTTCAAAACCCTTCCGTAATTCCTCTACGCATTTTTCGCCTTCGGCAACAAAGAGTCCTGTTTCGTCACGATATTTTTTCTGCTGCAAACTTTTGACAAGTTTGATTTGTGCTTTGCTGATTCTTTCCATAGATACACTCAAAAACGCCACAAAAGTACAAAAATATTTTGATATATCAAAATTTTTTGCTAATTTTGCACGCTCATTATGTTAGGCACATTACGTACATATAGGAATTTAAGAATACAGGAACCGGTAATCAGGGCAAAAACACCACGATCGGTGGTACTTTTTCTATGTTCTTTATTCCTTGTCCTTTGTTCGTGCAATACTACGAAATTTGTTCCGCAAGACAAATATCTGCTTAACAAAGTGCGCGTTAAATGTGTGGACGACAAGAATGTCTCTACCGCCACTTTGGGCAATTATGTGCGTCAAAAACAGAATACCGAGATCTTCGGTTTCTGGAAGCTCCAGCTGCATGTATATAATACAGCTCCCCTGGATACGACGACTAAAGCACGCGCTCGAGCAGCGCGCAATGCAAAGAAAATGGGTGAGGCACCGATTATCTATGACGAGGAAATGACTGAGGTGAGCATGCAACAGATTCGTCAGCAGATGAATAACATGGGTTATTTTCAGGCGGAAGTAGATACGCAGTTGCGATTCAAGAAACGCAAAGTGGAAGTGACGTACTTGGTGACGGCGCATCAACCGTATTATGTGCGCCAATATGAGGTGGATATTCCCATTCCGGAGATATGCACAATTGCGCGGGATGAGCGGTGTAAGGTGCATCCCGGAGAACAATTCTCTACATCCACCTTGGATGCAGAACGCGAGCGTATCACCAGCGCACTGCGCAATCAAGGGTATTACTATTTCGAGAAATCACTGCTGGAATTCACAGCCGACAGTTCATTAAATTCGCATCAGGTGGATATCCGCCTGCATCTGGCACCGTATGTGTCGCAGTTGGATTCTACGGAGGTCAAACGCTTTAGGACTCGCTATTCGATACGTGATGTGAACTACGCACAGGATTTTCCGTTCTTGCGTAAGGGCGCTTTACGCCGAGCAAGTCGTATTCGTGCTGGAGAGCAGTACGCGGAATGGCGTGTCGAGCGTACGTATGCGCGGATGAATGCTTTGCCTCCGGTGAAGTATGTTGATATTGCCTTCACGCCGGTAGGAGATACACTTTTGGATTGCAATATCACGGTGTCCCGAAGTCGTCTGAACTCCGTAACAGCGGAGGTGGAAGGTACGTATAGTGCCGGCGATTGGGGTGTCGCTGCCGGTTTGCGGTATAGCAATAAGAATATCTTCCATGGTGCGGAAGTGCTGACAGTCGGAGCGCGCGCTTCGTATGAATGGCGCGCCAACGGAGGACGGGCTATCGAAGCAAGAGCAGACGCAGGTCTGATTTTCCCATCGAACGTGAAGGTAGAGGTGGCGTATAACTATCAGCAACGTCCGGACGAATACACGCGAACGATCGCGAACGCGTCTTTGTCTTATAGAATTCCGCGCGCACCAGGCAGCCGGTGGACGCACGAGTTCAACCTTGTGGATATCAACTATATTTACGTGCCTTGGATGTCGGAAGAGTTCAAACGGCAGTTCATAGACCGCTCCTCAGTACTGAAAGCCAGCTACGAGGACCATTTTATTGTCGATTGGAGTTATACCTGTTCGTACTCTACTTTCAATCCGCGTTTTCCGAATCGTTCCTATCTGCAATTCGCCCTCCGTGCCGAGACGGCAGGTAACTTCCTGTATGCCCTCAGCGAGTTATTCCATTTCCCGAAGAACGAGGGTGGCTCATATATGATGGGGAAAATTCCTTTTGCGCAGTATGCGAAAGGGGATTTTAATTTCACTTACCACGGAATTATCACACCCAAGCATCATCTGGTGACGCATATCGGTTTTGGTGCGGCGGTTCCTTATTTGAATGCGAAAGTGATTCCGTTTGAGAAACGTTATTTCGGTGGTGGCGCGAGTGGTGTGCGCGGTTGGCAGGCACGAACATTGGGACCTGGTACCTTCCGCGGCGCGGGAAACACGATGTCGTACGATCTGCAAGTGGGAGACATACACTTGGAGATGAACCTTGAATATCGCTTTAAGGTGCTACGGTTCATGGAGTTGGCAGCCTTTACAGATGCCGGAAATATATGGACTATTTACAACTATGATTCGCAGCCGGGCGGTGCGTTCACATCAGAGTTCTATAAACAAATTGCGTGGAGTTATGGTGTGGGACTTCGTTTTGATTTGTCTGTGATGGTCTTCCGTATCGACTTCGGCGTGAAGTTGTATGACCCAAGCCGCATAGACTTGGGGTCGCAGTGGCGTACAGCTTTCAACGGGTTGTGCTGGAAGGATGACATGACATTCCATTTTGCTATCGGATATCCGTTCTAATATGTTGAAACTACAAATGATACAAGGGCTTGTAGAAGCCGGATGCGACGAGGCAGGGCGGGGACCATTAGCGGGAAGCGTGTTTGCGGCGGCTGTCATATTGAATCCACAGCGTGCAGCGCAAGTGCCGGAGTTTGAATGGCTCAACGACTCGAAGCAACTGACGGATAAACAACGCTATGCACTCCGACCTGTTATAGAGCATGAAGCAGTGGCTTGGGCGGTGGTGGAAGTCAGTCCGCAGGAGATAGACGAACGGAATATATTGCAATGTTCCATATTGGGCATGCAGCGTGCGCTGGACCGATTAACCGTACGCCCGCAGCATATTCTTGTGGACGGCAATAAATGGAAGCCCTATGTGCCGGAAGGCGAACTACTGGAGATCCCGGCGGATACGGTGGTGCATGGCGATGCGACATACATGTCTATCGCGGCAGCGAGTGTGCTGGCGAAGACCTATCGCGATGATTATATGCTGCGTCTGCATGACGAATTCCCGCAATACGGATGGGCAAATAACAAAGGTTACCCAACAGCCGAACATTATGCGGCAATAAAGAAATACGGTGTAACACCCTATCATAGATTAACGTTTAATTTAAAATTGTAACAGTATGTTTTTTAATCGCAAAACGATTGTGGTAGAAGGACAGGAACGTCCTCGCCGCAAAGTTGGCTGCCTTGGCGGCTGCCTGATTTTCTTCGCGGTGTATTTCATCTGCAGTGCCATCCTTGGATGGATTATGGGAGACCTTTTCTCTTCTTCCGAAGTGAAACTGCAAGACAAGACGATTTATCGTCTGGAGATGAAAGGAACACTTGTAGAGCAAGCAAAAGAATCCAATCCGTTCGCCGGATTGATGAAGTCGATGCCGTCCGTTCCCTTTGTCGGGAATCAAAATGTCGAGACCGTGGGTTTAGATGAAATACTGAGTAATATTCGTTTGGCTAAAAACGATGACAAGATTCTCGGTATATGGCTCGACGGTGCTGAGTTATCGGCTGCGCCGGCGAGTGCAAAAGCCATCCGTGATGCCCTGCTCGACTTCAAGCAGAGCGGTAAATGGGTAGTAGCGTCTGCCAAAAGCTATGGCCAAACCAATTACTATATCGCTTCTGTTGCGGACCGTATCTGTTTGGACCCGACAGGTGCTGTGTCATGGCACGGTCTGGCGGCGCAGAAGATGTACTACACGCGTGCTATGGAGAAAATCGGTGTAGAGATGCAGATTCTGAAAGTCGGTACTTTCAAGTCTGCTGTTGAACCGTTCTTCCGTACCAGCATGTCGGACGCGGACCGTATGCAGACTATGCAGTACTTGGATGGAATTTGGAGTGAATACAAGAAATCAGTAGGCGAAGCACGTCACTTGAGCGAAGAACAACTCAATGCACTCGCCGACCGTTTCATGGACTTGCAACCGGCAGAAGACCAGTTGACGGCAGGCCTGGTAGATACGATTGTATATACTCAGGATATCGACTCGTTGCTGCGTATTTATGCAGGAACGAAGGATTATCACCTTCTTTCTACCACCAAGATGGCGAGTGTGAAACGTCCGGCGTCGAAGGCTAAGGATAAAGTGGCGGTACTCTATCTGGAAGGTGAGATCACCGATGATTCCGGAGAGGGAATAGTAGGTAAAGAAGTCGTTAAGACGATCAAGAAGATCCGTAAAGAAGATGATGTCAAAGCGCTCGTACTGCGCGTGAATAGTCCTGGTGGTTCTGCGGATGCCAGCGAGCAAATATGGCATGCCATCCAGAATATCAAAACCGACAGCATCCCCGTTGTTGTTTCGATGGGTGACTACGCCGCTTCGGGTGGTTACTATATCTCTTGCGGCGCGGATTATATCTTCGCCGAGCCGACGACATTGACCGGATCTATCGGTATTTTCGGTACGGTGCCTAACGTGTCGAAGATCCGTAATAAAGTGGGTCTTGACGTGGACGGTGTGGCAACGAACCGTCATTCGGATTTGGAAATGAATATGATCTACAAGGGCATGAACAACGAAGAACACGATCTCATGCAGAAGATGGTAGAGCGCGGTTATGACTTGTTCACAAGCCGTTGTGCGCAGGGCCGTCACGTAGAGCAAGACTACATCAAGTCCATCGGCGAAGGTCGTGTATGGCTTGGAGAGAAAGGTAAGGAGATAGGTATCGTAGATGAAATCGGAAACATCGATGATGCTATTGCCAAAGCGGTCGAACTTGCAGGACTGGAGAACTATAAGCTGGTTTATTATCCGGAGAAAGAAGACCCGTATCAGGAATTGCTCAAGATGCTTGATAACTCTACGGAAGAGGAACGCCTCATCATGAAGGTGCGTGAATTATGCTCCAAGCCGCGCATTATGGCACTTATGCCGGAAATCAAGATTCAATAAATCTGCATGCTGAAAGCTCTTTCTATACCGCTCAGTTGGCTTTACGCCTTAGGCGTATCTATCCGCCATATGCTGTTTGACCAGCATCTGTTACCCTCGTTTACCGTCCGTGTTCCGACGATATGCGTGGGTAACCTGGCGGTGGGCGGTACAGGCAAGACGCCAATGGTGGAGTATCTGTTGCAATTATTGTTGGATAATGGGTACCATCCGGCTGTTCTCTCGCGTGGCTACAAACGTAAGACACGTGGTTTTCTGTTAGCAGATCGTCTGGCGACTGTAGAATCTATCGGAGATGAAGCGATGCAGTTACATCGTAAGTTTCCGGATGTGCCCATTGCCGTGTGCGAGAACCGTGTGCGTGGCATCAGACAGTTGCAACGCCAACTGACGCAACTGGATGTGGTGGTGCTGGATGATGCGATGCAGCATCGTGCTTTGCGCTGCGGCTTTACCATCCTTCTCACGCCTTATGACCATCTCTATATAGACGATCATATGTTGCCGTGGGGGACATTGCGCGACCTGCCGCACCGTGCGCTGACGGCTGATGCCGTGGTGGTGACCAAATGTCCGGACACTATCCGTCCGATTGACATGCGCGTAGTGGACAACCGCCTGCATCTGCCTACCTTCCAACTGCTGCATTTTACGGGACTCAGTTACGCATCTATGGAGCAGGAGGGAACGCCGCTCGTGTTATGCGGCATCGCCCAGCCTCAGTATATGATGGAATATGTGCGGGCGCATTATCCGAAGGCGGAACTGATGGCCTATCCCGACCATCATCATTATACGCCGGCGGATATCGAGGCGATCATGCAGCGCGCTGCGGATTTTGACTTTGTCCTCACGACGGAGAAAGATATCCAGCGGCTGCGTACAACCGCTCTTGTGGACCGTCTGCATGCGCAGAACAAGCGCCTCATAGCATTGCCTATCCGCGTGCGTTTCTGCACTCCGAAAGAATCCTTTGACCGACAAATACTCACCTATGTTCGCGAGAACCGCTAATATACTTCGTCGTTTTGTGCCGCCCTACCGCGCGCAGATGGGATTGAATATCTTTTTCAATCTCCTCTCCACGCTTCTGTCCCTTTTCTCGTTCGCGGCGATTATTCCGGTGTTGCGCATCCTCTTCGGTCTGAATACCCTTGAGGTGACGCGTGTGCCATGGGATGAGGTGCACGGGCTGCAACAGACTATTGCGGCGCTGCGCACCGAGATGTACTGCGTGCTGAACGAACAGATAGCGCTCCACGGAGCAGGATATGTATTGCTGCTCTTAGGTCTGTTCCTTATCCTGATGACGGGACTCAAAGTGCTCACGGCTTGGCTGGCGAACTATTTCATGGTGCCTATCCGAACGGGTGTGTTACGCGACCTGAGAAAGCAGTTGTACGACAAAGTGCTCTCGCTTCCTATGGGGTATTTCACCCAGGCGCGGCGCGGCGATATTATCTCGCGTATGACGAACGACGTGAACGAAGTAGAGGCTTCTATCATGTCGGCCCTCGATATCCTGTTCAAGGACCCCATCATGATCCTCGTCTATCTCATCACGCTCTTTGTCATCTCGTGGCAACTCACGCTTTTCGTGTTGCTGCTCATGCCTATCGCGATCTTTCTTATCGGGCGTATCGGACGCAGCCTGAAGCGGGCGTCGAAACGCGGACAGGAGCAGAACGCAGAGATTCTCTCGTCTATCGATGAGACCTTGTTAGGCTTGCGGGTGGTGAAAGGCTTTAATGCGCAGAGCAAACTGCGTACGCGCTTCGAGACGCTCATCAACGCCACGCGCGCTACGTTCAACCGCATTAACCGCCGGTATTATTTGGCGCATCCGCTGTCGGAGTTTCTCGGCACGGTACTGATAGCCGTTATCCTGTGGTTCGGCGGACTGCTGATCCTCTCCGATCATGCGACGATTGATGCTGCGACATTCATTTATTACCTCGTCATCTTCTATTCCATCATCAATCCTTCGAAGGATCTCAGCAAGGCGGCGTATGGCATTCGCCGTGGTATGGCTTCATTGGAGCGTATCGATACCGTCCTTAACACAGAATCGAATATTACCGAACCGGCTAATCCACTACCGGTACATTTCGACCGGCAGATAGTGTTCGACCATGTCTCCTTCGCCTATCAACCGAATTGCGAAGTACTAACGGATATCTGTCTGACGGTACCGAAAGGAAAAACCGTTGCTTTGGTGGGACAATCGGGTAGTGGCAAGACAACTCTCACAGACCTCTTACCGCGGTTCTATGATCCGACGGAAGGTTGCATCTCAATGGATGATATAGACATCCGTAAGCATACGACGCATGACTTGCGTGACCTCATGGGTATCGTTTGTCAGGAACCCATCCTCTTCAATGATACCGTGCTGAATAATATCACTTTCGGTGTCGATACTTCCGTGCCGGCGCCGCAGGGTCTTACATGGCGTGAGGCAGCCGAACAAGCAGCGCGTATCGCCAACGCTCATGAGTTCATTGCGGCTATGCCGGAAGGGTATGACACCTTTATCGGCGACCGCGGGTCGCGTCTCTCCGGAGGACAGCGACAACGACTGTCTATCGCACGGGCTATCCTCAAGAACCCGCCTATACTCATCCTTGACGAGGCTACTTCAGCACTGGATAGCGAGTCGGAACGATTGGTACAGGAAGCTTTGGAACACCTGATGCGTGACCGCACGACCCTCGTTGTGGCGCACCGTCTGTCCACGATCCGCCATGCGGACCTCATCTGCGTAATGCATGAAGGACGCATCGTGGAACGCGGCACCCACGACGAACTCTATGCCCTCGGCGGTTACTACACTAAACTTGTGGACATGCAACAATAAATGACAGATCTCAATTCACAAATCACAAATGCAAAACCCAAGGTTTTGCTGGGTATGTCCGGTGGCATTGACTCTACCGTCAGTGCCATGCTCCTTCTTGAGCAGGGCTATGATGTAGTGGGGGTCACATTCCGCACTTTTGATAGCATCAAAGAGTCTTGCCTTGCCAAAGAGAAAGGGTGCTGTTCCATCGATTCCATCATGGAGGCCAAGCATAATGCGGAGCGGATGGGCTTTGAACATCATATAGTGGACTTCCGGGATACTTTCCGTCGTTGTGTCATACAGAATTTTATTGATGAGTACATGGCAGGCAGGACACCCAATCCCTGCGTGCTGTGTAATAGTCATATCAAATGGGGGGAACTGATGCGTGTAGCCGATGAGTTTCATTGTGATTATATCGCTACCGGCCATTATGCCCGCATCGCCGAGCGGAACGGACACATGTTCCTGCGCACGGCTGCCGATACGCATAAAGATCAAACCTATTTCCTCTGGATGCTGACGGAGGAACAACTGCGAAGAACAATTTTCCCATTGGGTGACCTCACCAAAGATCAGGTGCGGGAAATAGCCCGGCAGCAGGGCTACGAGAAGTTGGCTGTCAAGCGAGAGAGTCAAGAGATTTGTTTCATTCCTAATGATGATTACCGTGCTTTCTTGCGCGCGAACGTGCCTGATTATAAGGAACGTGTGCGCGCGGGCGAGTATGTGGATAAAGACGGTAAGGTGCTAGGTCTGCACGAAGGATACGTCAATTATACCATCGGTCAACGCAAGGGACTTGGTATTGCGCTCGGCCATCCGGCATATATCACTTCTATCGATGCCGCAACCAATCGCATCACCCTCGGCACCAATGACGATATGTATGCAACGGAGATAATGTTTAAGCCGTCGTTATCCCATTATCCCGATATCCCGGTATCTCGTCTCTCTGCCAAGATCCGCTATCGCACCCAAGCTGTTCCCGTTGAAAAGATAGACGGGGACCGCTTAATCTTCGCAGTCCCCGTCTGGGGTGTCACTCCCGGCCAGTCAGTCGTTCTTTACCAGGACGACCTTGTGGTGGGAGGTGGTATTATAAGCAATCGCTGATTACTTTCCGAAATAGCGTTTGTACAATCCTTCGAACCCTTTTCCGTGACGCGCTTCGTCGCGTGCCATCTCATGTACGGTGTCATGAATCGGGTCGAGGTTCAACTCTTTCGCACGCTTAGCGATATTCAACTTGTCTTCGCATGCGCCGGACTCCGCTAACATGCGTTTCTCAAGGTTTGTCTTGGTGTCCCATACAATCTCTCCGAGCAGTTCAGCGAAACGGGAAGCATGGTCAGCCTCTTCATAAGCGTAGCGGCGGAAAGCTTCAGCTACCTCAGGATAACCTTCGCGGTCAGCCTGACGAGCCATCGCCAGATATTGGCCTACTTCGGTACATTCGCCGATGAAGTGCGCACGCAGACCTTCTGCAATGATCGGGTCCTTCTCGTCTTTTGCTACTCCCAAAATGTGCTCGCAAGCGAAAGAGAGTTTGTCGTCGGATGCTACTTTCCATTCAACGATTTGCTTACATTGCGGACAACGCTCAGGTGCCTCTGTGCCCTCGTGAACATAACCACAGATCGGGCAGATAAATTTCTTTACCATAAGATAAATAGTTAAAAGGTTAATAAAAAGGGTTATTATAAATTACAAATTTCAAATTACAAATCACCAATAAGCGTCCCCGACGCTGTATAAGTTTTCCCGTTTCGAAGAATAATCATCTTTCCGTCCCGCAAAATCTTTTGTGTCTTATTCTCTAAACTCTCATCTTTATACTCTAAACTCTCAGACGTGGGCTGAATACCTTCGCCCCATTGCTTATAGAGCCAGTTAATACGCCAGTTATAGCGGTCGATGAAATCATTCCGTCGGTCGGTCATATTGCTGTTATTGCGGAAGTTAGAGGTGCCCTCCCATACTTGCGCGTCGCGCTTGGCGGCCTCGGTCAGCTGGTTCGCAAAATCAATCGCCTGCTGCTTGATCGTGTCTTTGTACTGATGGTAGTAGATCCACCATTGTTCCTTGACCGCTTTTTGGAAAACAGGCCATGTGGCGAGTTGTCCTATCCAGTATTGCGGCCAAGTCGGACCATCGTATATCCATCGCTCGGCATGGCGGTCGTAGGCATTGCCGAAATCCCATACAGGACCGAACTTCCATTTGTCCACTGTACCCAGGCTGTCGCGGTCTTTATAGAGCTTGCAACTGCCGTGATAACTCTCGCAATCCTCCATGATCTCCTGCACGAGGTAGAACTTAGCCGCCTCTTCGATATCGAGGATCTGCTCCAGTGTGGCGGAACTGTTGCCGTATATAGCGTTGTTGAGCGCCTCAATCTGATGAACGATATAGTCGCGCTGCACGCTGGAGAGCACTTCCGGCACATCCAACGATACCATGACGTGCTGACCGTTATTTTCGTTGAACTCGATATTGTTCTCCGACCAGTAGTTGTCTATCTCTACCATCCATCCGCCGGTGATGCTATCCGCATTCGTACATAGGTCTTCCTGTTCCTGGATGTTCACGCGGTTCTTATCGACACGCACATGTTCGGTCAGGAAATAGAGTCCCTGGTAGTTGCCGTTCAGTACCAACTCTACCGGCACGATCCCCGGCGTCCATCGAAGACCCAACGCCTTGCTGATCATGAATCCTACGGGGTTCTTCAGATAGCCCAACCCGTCGTCGGCGCCGGCTATCAGCACCCAGTGCTTGTTCTTCGGCATGCCTAACACTTTCTGCTTGGCGTCGAACTTGATCTTGTAAGGCTTCTTGTCGAATCCGGACCAGGTCCAGTTACCGCGTCCTTTCAACTGCGCTGTGAGCGGAGCGCTGCTCGAACCCAACGCCGCATAATTCGTACTCAGCGGGTCGATATATACCGTGCCGGGTACGTAGTTCTCTTTGTCCGTGATTGCCTGACCGCTATTCGTCGTCATATAGACGATCGGCAGTGTTCCGGACGGATTAACCGCCTGCATCCCTACGCTCAGCACGCAAACCCAAAGGAATACTATATACTTTTTCATACTAACCATTAACCTTTCATTTGAATAATGTCTTCCGCTCGTCTCAGTGCAAAATGGATGTTCGCGCATATGTTATGCGGGTCCATTTGTTGCTCTATACCGCCGATCAGTAACTGCTTGTGTACGTGGTCGTTCACGCCGGACAGGATGATGGTGATACCTTCGTTGTGCGAACGCTGAATGAGCATGCTCAGGTTATGCATTGCTGTTGAATCAACGAACGGCACCTTGCGCATGCGGATGATGCGAACCGGATATTTCTCGCCCGACACATGGGTCATCACTTCGTCGAAGCGGTTCGCGATGCCGAAGAAATACGGGCCGTCAATCTCATAGACCTCTACGCCTTCCGGGATGGTCAGGTGTTCCAAATTAAGATTGCTCTCCGTGTCTTCATTCGGGTCGATCTCATTATGCAAGGTTCGGATATGTGTCTGCTCGTTGGTGCGCATCAGGAACAGCACCATCGCCAGAACCAAGCCTACCTCGATGGCTACCGTTAAGTCGAAGATGACGGTCAGGAAGAAGGTGATCAGCAGTACCCATAAGTCACGATTCGGGTGTTTGATGAGTCCGACAATTGTCTTCCATCCGCTCATTGAGTAAGCTACCATAATCAGTACGGCCGCCAGACAAGACATCGGAATCATACCTACTAACTGGCCTAAAAACAGCAGTACGAGCAGCAGTACAATCGCATGTACGACACCTGCTATCGGCGTACGGCCGCCATTGTTGATGTTCGTCATCGTGCGTGCAATGGCGCCTGTAGCAGGAATACCGCCGAAGAACGGTACTACTACATTCGCGATACCTTGTGCTATCAATTCTGTATTCGAATTATGACGGTCGCCTATCACACCGTCCGCCACCATCGCACTCAGCAGACTCTCGATGGCTCCTAACATCGCGATGGTGAAGGCTGCCGGGAAGAGTTCGCGGATCATTCCGAAATACGACTGGCCTTCAGCAAGTTCCAAAGAGGGGAGGTGTGGCGCAGGAATACCATGCGGCAAGGCGTATAAATCTCCGATTGTCTGTACACCCGCAGCACCCCATGATTCAGGTGCATACCGCTTCAATAACCATACTGCGAGGGTCGCGAAGATGATTGCGGCAAGACTGCCGGGAACACGTTTCGTGATTTTCGGCATGAAGATACATATCAGCAGCGAGAATAGACCGATACCTAACGCCCAGCCGTTCACGTGAAAATGCTGCGCGTAGAAAATCCATTTATCCACGAAGTTTGCCGGCACATTGCTCAGACCCAAGCCGAAGAAATCATTCATCTGCGTACTGAAAATCGTCAATGCGATACCTGCCGTGAAACCCACGATGACGGGGTAGGGGACGAATTTTATCACCGATCCCAAACGCGCCAAACCCATGATTATCAGCAAAATACCTGCCATCACGGTGGCTATCATCAGACCTGCCAGTCCGAATTGCTGGATGATGCCGTAGATGATCACTATGAACGCGCCCGTAGGACCTCCAATCTGCACTTTGCTGCCGCCGAAAACGGATATCAACAGCCCGGCAATGATGGCCGTCACCAAGCCCTCCGTAGGACCCACTCCGGAAGATATTCCGAAAGCGATCGCTAACGGAATAGCAACGATACCTACAATGATTCCGGCTAATGTGTCCTGACCGAATTGTGCCCGCGTGTAACCGCGCAAAGTGGCTACTATCTTCGGAGCAAAAACCTCTTTGATGTTATATTTCTCCTTCATATTCGGTGCAAAGATAATATAAAAAAATGATATACACAAGGGTGTGCGCGTTTTTCTTGATAATTTGTGTGTACTTACGTGCGGAAATGTGTATTTTCTGACGCATTTTAAGAAAAAAATAAAAATAATTCATGAAAAATTTGTGTATTTCAAAAAAAAGCAGTACCTTTGCGCGATTTTTCGTGTAATTATGCGAGGAATCCATGGATTTGAACGAAAATATAAAATATATACTACAATGTCAAAGATTTGTCAAATTACAGGCAAGAAAGCCATGGTCGGCTGCAATGTCTCACACTCGAAGCGCCATACAAAGCGCAGTTTCGATGTGAACCTCTTCCGCCGCAAGTTCTACTGGGTAGAACAAGATGTATGGATCGAGCTGAACGTGAGTGCAGCAGGTCTGAGAACTATTAACAAGATCGGTCTCGACAACGCGCTGAAACAAGCTGCGGAGAAGGGCTATCTCTAAAACGAAAGGAGCTAAACAATGGCAAAGAAAACAAAAGAAGCACGCGTTCAAGTTATCCTTGAGTGCACTGAGCAAAAAGCCAGCGGTGTTCCCGGAATGTCTCGTTACATCACCACCA
>CADBVL010000024.1 GCA_902798015.1 uncultured Bacteroidales bacterium | reverse complement strand
GTTGGTGATGATCAAACCGAGATAGACGGATAGCTGCATAGCCACGTCGTACGCAAACGCTTTGAGGATCTCGCTGACGAGTGTCACGAGCGCCGCTACCACCACGAGTTGCACGATGATACGTACACGCATCGGGATGGTGTTGCGGATAAGCGACACGATGACGTTTGCCATAGCGACGATGATCGTCACGGCGATACCCATGACGAGGGCAGGCTTCAGTTGCACCGTTACGGCGAGAGCCGAACAGATACCGAGGATCTGCACTACGACAGGGTTATTGGCGTTAAGAGGACCGAGTAATGTGTCCTTAGTCTTCTGACTCAACATGGTCTTCCTCCTTTCCTTCATTTAATTCATTCAAAAACTCTGCGTACTCGCCGAGGTTCACTTCAAGCATCGTGCTGACGCCGGACGAGGTGATGGTAGCACCGGAGATGGCATCTACCTGCTCTTGTCCTTCAGCGTGTTTGCCGGCTTTGAGAACCGCCACAGAAACGATAGCACCTTCGGCATTGCGGATGTGCTTGCCTTCAAACTGGCTGCGGAACTCCGGCTCTACGATCTTGGCACCCAGACCCGGAGTCTCGGACTCGTGGTTGAAGTTGACACCATAAATGGTGTTCTTGTCCTCATCGAGTGCGAGATAACCGCCGATGCCGCCCCAAAGACCCTTACCGGAAAGCGGCAGGATGTACTTGATAGCACCGTTGAGGTTAGCCACATAGACTTCTTGTTCACCATAGTTCAGCGTGTCCTGTACGAGCGTGTAATAGACCTCTGCAGGGTCAGCGTTCGTGTAGTCCACTTTGAGCGCACCAAGGATCTGTTTCTGCTTGTCGAGCAGGATATTCGCCTGCTGCTTCGGAGCGAGTGCCTGGCTGACAACCGCCAGCAGCACAGCTACGATGATCACTACCACCGTCATATAGACGAATGTGTAGATATTACTGTTTGTATTCAGTTTCATAGCTTCGCCTCCCTTTTTGCACGTTTGTTAATGTTTACTTGAACAACACACCAGTCGATGAGCGGCGCAAAGGCGTTCATGAGCAGGATAGCGAGCATCATTCCCTCGGGGTAACCCGGGTTGAGGACGCGCACGAGTACTGCAACAAGACCGATGAGGAAGCCGTAGATCCACTTACCGCACTCGGTACGAGCGCTGGTCACAGGGTCAGTAGCCATGAAGACCGCACCGAAAGCGAAACCGCCGCTTACGAGGTGCATGTACCAGGGGTACTGCGCTGCGAGGTTAGCCTCAGAGCCTGCTACATTAAAGAGCCAAGCGGTCAGACCGCCGCCGATGAAGGTAGCGAGCATGGTTTTCCACGAAGCCACACCGGTAGCAATCAGCAGACATGCGCCGAGCAGGATAGCCCAGATGCAGGTCTCACCGACCGAACCCGGTACAAGTCCGTTCACCATGTCCCAGAAGCTCTGCGACACCGGAGTGCCGGTAGCCATCTGCGTCAACGGAGTAGCACCCGAGAAACCGTCCACGAGTGCGTGACCGCCGTCCCAGCCCCAGGTAGCACCCGTGCGGATGAACGGTTCGTCACCGGTCATGTGGCTCGGGTATGCGAAGAACAGGAACGCACGCGTGATGAGCGCTACGTTGAAGATGTTATAACCTGTGCCGCCGAACACCTCTTTCGCGAAGATGACCGCAAAAGCGACCGCGATAGCAACCTGCCACAGCGGGGTGTTAATAGGCACGATGAGCGGGATGATGAATCCCGTTACGAGGAATCCTTCTGCTACCTCCTCATGCTTGATCTGCGCAACGACGAACTCGATGCCCAGACCGACAGCATAGCTGACGATGATAAACGGCAGTACAGCCAGCAGACCGAAGCCGAACGCTTTCCACCAGAGAGCAGCGGTCATGCCTGCTGCCAACTGACCGGTAGCCAGCAAGTGCTGATAGCCGACGTTGAACATACCGAAGAGCAGTGCCGGAACAAGCGCAATGACTACGAGAATCATCGTACGTTTGCTGTCCGAACCGTCGTGGATATGCGTGCCGTTGCGTTTAGCGGTCGTCTGAGGGGTGAAGAGGAACGTGTCGAAAGCGTCATAGAACGAACTGAGCCAGCTCAGTTTGCCGCCTTCCTCGAAGTTCTTGCCGAACTTCTTCCAGTTTTTATAAAGCCATTCCATTACTCAATCTCCTTTCTTAAATAATCCAACGCTTCGCGCACGATAGCCTGCAGCGGCATTTTGGACGTGCACACATACTCGCAGAGCGCGAAATCTTCAGGAGCCACCTCGTATGCACCCAGCGCTTCCATGCGGTCGATGTTCGACGCAATCATCGCTTTGATGAGGTACTCGGGGTAGATGTCCATCGGGAACACTTTGTCGTACTCGCCGCTGACGATGATCGCACGGCGACCACCTTTGAGACGAGCGTCCCACTGGTATTTCTTCGGACCGAAGAGCCAGCGTGTTACGCAGTTGTCCAACAGACCTGCGGGGTCGGTCTTTCCGGCATTGAAAGCCGAGAAGCGCGGCAGCATCCAGCCCATGAACTCATGGTTCTCAGAGCCTTCGTCGAGGACGGTGAACTGATTGTCATAGAGGCTGATCATGTCGTCCATCGTGATCTGACGACCGCTCAGCACGTTGCCGGCGATGTAGCGGCACGGACACTCGGTGTGTACGTTCGAGAGCAGCACAGCGGAAACCGGCATACCCGGCAGCACGTTGTAGTACTGCTTGCCGTAAGCGAGCGGACCGGTAAGCGCCACTTTCTTCTGCATGTCCACGATGCCTTTCTGGAAGAGACGACCGATGAGCGCGAGGTCCTGGATGTTCACTGTGAAGACGGTCTCACCCTTCGCCAGCGGCGCGAGGTTGTTGAGCTGTACGCCTACGTTTCCGGCAGGATGCGGACCATACACCTCGAAGAGAGTACAATCCTTCAGCTCTCTAAACTCAGTCGAGCGGGAACCTCCGCGAAGACCGACATAAACAGGCGCGAGCTTAGCGAGTGCCGATACACCTGCTTGCAGAATTGGCAACTGACCTTTGAGCACGAACTCGTAGTTCGGAGCACAAGGCGCACTGTCAAAACTCGAAATAAAAATAGCGCGAGGAGTCTTGTTCGGCAGAGCGATGCAATCGTACGGACGTTGCTTCATCAATGCCCAGAGGCCTGAACGGAGAAGAAGGTCTTTCACTCCTTCACTCGTTAAACCTTCATTCTTTACCTCAAAGTGCTCATACTCGATGACGCTGTCAGCAAGGATGTCGATGGACATGATCTTACGTCGCTCACCGCGCACGATCTCTTTGATTTCACCCGAGACAGGCGAGGTAAAGAACAAGCTCTCAAACGCTTTGTCGTGGAAGAGCGGGCTACCCGCCTTCACACGGTCGCCGACCTTGACATCCAGTTTCGGAGTGATGCCGGCGAACTGGTCGGGCACGATATGAAAGACCTCCGGACGACGAACGCTACCCAGCGTCTCTGCCGCAGTTCCTTCAAAAGGAATGTCCAACCCACGTTTCAGTTTGATTGTTTGCATAAATAAATTAATATTTTTTGTTTGTTTGATTTAATCAATTTTTCTTTCGGAATCCCGGTATAACGGTATCTTGGAATCCCGATTCGCGCCTTTTCGGAAATCCGAAAAGTTTTTGCCACGCAAAAATTGCGTGCAAAGTTACAACTTTTTTTCCATATACGCAAGCGCGCGCAATCTTTTTTATAAAAAATTTGCATAATTCATTTTTTTGTATTACCTTTGCGGCGCAAAATGTTTTAAAACGTAAAAAAATGAAAAAGATTCAGATTTTGTTGGCTGCATTGGTCGCCGTGATGATGTGCAGTTGCGTTGGTTTCAAGACGGAAGCCACCGTGAACATCAAAGTGGTACGTAATGGTCAACCGCTCTCCGGCGTGACGGTGTACAAGTTCAAAGACAATGGTTTGGGTGCAGGAACTACATTGGACAAAAGCACTGCCAGCGGTTCTGCTGTTTCCGATGGAGGAGGTATCGCGCATTTCGAGCTCAAGTCTCCGGATGATCTTGATCCGAGCAATGTAGCCGGACTGGAGTTGAACGATGCAGCTACTTTCTATTTCTGCACCTACGATGCAGAAGGCACCCGCAATGCGATTGTTACTGTACCAGTCAGTACGGGAGACAACTTGACCCGCACCTTGGAAGTGCCGGAAGGACTTGTGAACGGCAATGACGAATAACGGACTATGGACAAGAAGTTTATCGTGACGATAGGCCGTGAGTTCGGAACGGGTGGTCGTCAGATTGCCACGGAGTTAGCGAAGCAGTTAGGCGTGCAGTTATACGACCGCCAACTGTTGGAACCTATTCGTGAAAAATACAACCTCACGCAGGAGGAGGTAGATCATATTAAGGCAACGAAGCCGAGTTTCTGGTATGAGAACGTGTCGGCGGATTTATACAAAGACGAGGAGTTTTTGGTTCGTTCGCTGGCGCACAAGGAGTCGTGCGTCATCTTAGGTCGTACGGGTTTTCATATCTTCCGCGAAGAGCCCAATGCCTTCAAGGTCTTTCTGATGGCGGACCGCGCTTTCCGTCGCGACAAAGTGGCTCGCCGTCTGAATATCAACGAGGGCACTGCGGACGCTTTGCTGGACAAGGTGGACGAGGCACGCGAGAACTTCACGAAGACCTTCAGCGGCAAGACACGTTACGATGCGCGGAACTACGACCTGGTGCTGAATATAACGGGTTTGGAGCCTGCCGAGGTGGCGCGGTTCATTGCTGAGTGTGTACGTCGTAAGATAGGTCAATGACCCACCTGTTGCTGGTTATATTAAGTGTGATGACATGGACCGTGGAGAGCAAGAACACGGTGAAGTTAACCGATGGAAGCACTACGCCGTACGATATTGAGGCGAGTTATGCCAACACGTACAATAAAGGTCAGTTACGGTCGGGCGATGAAGCGATTTTGACGCTCCGTAACATGGGTGGTATGAGTGTAGAGCGCGTGTCGTTAGCGATGCGCGCTAATGCGAAGAGTGGTAGCGGTTCCATAACGGTGACAATGGATGAAGTGACCATGTCCGCGAAGACCGTGACCTGGCAGAACGTGAGTGCGGATGTAGAGGTCTATAAAGGCCAGCAACAGGGTGTAGAGACGATGACGATTCGCGTGACGGGTCTCCAAAACTCGATTTATGTGGATGCGTTTACTATCGAGTGGTCACCCCGTGCAGCGCAGCAAGTGGTTCTAATGCAGGGTAGTACGCCGATAGACACGCTGCGAGAAGAACAAGGGATGAGTGGAGTGGTCCTGCCCTGGCTGCAGGACGAGGACCATTGGCGGTTCAGAGGATGGAGTACGAAGGAGTTTTGGACGGTTTATGAAGAACCGACTTTCCTCCTTCCTGAGATCCGCTACTATCCCTCGAACGACACGCTATGGACGGTGTACCAGTGGGAAGAAGTGGACACACAAGAGAGAGTATATGAAGAGGAGTTGTGTTCCGGCGTCTATATGTATGTGGATCGCCAAACGCAGATGGCGTTGACAGGTGTGCCTGTAGAGGGAACGATGGAGCGTGCTACAGCGAATGTATATGACGCGAATCAGCACTATGAACTCGCGTTTACGAGCGCAGACACCGCGTATATTACCCATGTACCGACTGGTATGCCGATAGGCTATTATGGCAAACAGATGGCAGCGAAAGCAACGCCGTGGAACGTGTATCACCAGGGAGACCAGACGCTTTTCTACACTACGATTGACGGCAAGAAATATATCCTTTGGTTGGATATCATGGATAATGGAGGAGAGACGCACGCAGGGCTGTTTCAGGCTAATCCGGGCAATTCGCCCATGGGATTGTTGGGAACGATGATGCCCACAGAGATATACGCCTTTACCTGCCACCCCGAGGCGATGGTGGGAATAGAGAGCGTTCAGCCGTCCGGAGTCAGTTGTCAGAAGATATTGCGTGACGGTCAGGTGCTTATTCTGCGACAAGGAAGAACTTATACGGTAATGGGAGGAAAATTGAAAGAGTGAAAGAGTGAAAGAGTGAAAGAATGAAAGAATGAAAGAATGAAAGAATGAAAGTGTTAGCAATTATATTATCGGTATTAACCGGCATTTTAGGCGGTGAATACAACGCGCAGACGCTGAGTGTAGCGGAGCAGGACAGTATATTGGCTGTCAGAAGTCAGCCGTCAGCGATCAGTAATCAGTTGTCAGTTGCCGGCGGGCGTTACCGCTTGGAGAAAGAGAACGAACAGAAGATCTTCCGTCATTCGGAAGTGGCGGAATGGTATATCGTGGATACGATGCGTCATACGCGCAAGCGTTTGGGCGAGGGCCTGGTGCGCGATGCGGTGATGAGTCCCAATGGACGTTATGTGGCGTTTGCGAAAGACAACAACCTTTATGTGCATAAACTCGATTTCGGCACTGAAGTGGCGGTGACCAAAGACGAGAACACGGATATCATCAACGGCGTCGCCGACTGGTTGTACGAAGAAGAGTTTGCCACCACGGCCTTGTTCGCTTGGAGTCCTGATTCGAAAGCGCTCGCCTTCGTACGGCTCGATGAGACGGAGGTGCCTACATTCAGTTGGGAAGTGTATTCGGATACCCAGTATCCGCGTTTGGAGAGTTTGAGGTATCCGAAGGCCGGTTGCGCGAACGCGAAGGCGACGGTATGCGTCTATGATATAGCCACCAAAGGCATCCAGAGGATGCAGGTGGATGAGAAGTCGGCCGTCAGCAACCAGCAGTCAGACTTTTATTTCCCACGTCTGCGATGGGCGGACGAGAACACATTGATGGTACTGCGTGTGAACCGGGACCAGACAAAGATGGAGGTGTTCAGTTGCAATGCCAAATCGACTGTTTCCTATCCATGGTACCGCGAGGAGAGTAAGAAATTCTTCGTGGACTACAGCCTCTTCGACCAGTGGCAGTGGTTAAGCGACGGACGTGTGATCGTGCTGAGCGAGCAAAACGGTTGGCGGCAAGCCTACTTGTACGGCAAAGACGGCATGCAAGTGCGCGCCTTGACACCCGAAGGCATCGATGTGACAGCTGTCTATGGGGTGAACGAGAAGACACAGACGCTATATTATCAGGCTGCGGCTACGCCCGCTACACGGCAGATTTATGCGGTGAATATTCAGAAACCGGCTGTCAGCCTTCAGTTGACCGAAGGCGATGGCATGCACAGTGCCCGTTTGTCGAAGGATGGCACCATGATGATAGCGTGTTTCCAGAGTTTTGAGACACCGAACATGTACACCCTCTATCATCTGAAAGGGACCAAAGCGGTGAAAGCCGAGGTCATTCTGGACAATACTGATGTGAAAGAGGCATGGCAGGCGAATAAACTCCCTGAACCCGAGATGATGAAGATTAACGGCCTGGAGGCAATGCTTTTCAAGCCTTCAGAAGTCAGTCAGCAGCCTTCGGCTCTGGTGGTGATGCATTATAGCGGTCCGGCGAGTCAGCGTGTGTTGAACAGATGGCGGAAGAAGTTTGAGTACGCACTAGTGGAAGCCGGTTATGCAGTGCTGATTGTGGACCCGCGTGGAAGCGACTGCAAGGGACGCGCATGGCGTAATGAGACCTATATGAACTTAGGTGTGAAAGAGGCGGAGGATCTGATTCTGGCGGCTCGTGAAATAGCGAAACGGGATGATATAGACGGTGAGCGAATGGCTATCATGGGGTGGAGTTACGGTGGTTATGAGACGCTCTTTACAATGAGCGAGAAAGATCATCCCTTCAAGGTGGGCGTGGCAATCGCGCCTGTGACGGACTGGAAGTTATACGACAGCGCTTACACAGAGCGCTATATGCGTCGTCCGCAAGTGAACAGCCGCGGGTACGAACAAGCCTCGTTGCTGCCCCGTGCCAAAGACCTGACGGGTAATGTGCTCATCATTCACGGCACGGCGGATGACAATGTCCATGCCCAGCAGACATGGCAGTATATTAATGCCTTAGTGGAGGCAGACAAGCAGTTTGAGATGCAGTTGTACCCGGACGACAACCATCATTTGAAAAAGGGGAATAACGCAGTCCACATGCACAAACGAATTTTAGAATTCCTTGGTAGGAATCTAAAATAGTTTAGGGTTTAGAGTTTAGAGTTTAAATTTGATATTTATGAAAAAGTACGCTTTGGGAATCGACTTGGGCGGAACAGGCACCAAGTTCGGTCTTGTGAATGAAGAAGGAAAAGTTCTTCGTAGTAATTCTCTTCCTACCCAGCAATATCCGAATATCGACGAGTATTGCGATGTGCTCTGCGCGGGGTTGAAACAACTCGTGGCAGACGAAGGTGTCACGATGGCGGATGTAGTGGGAGTGGGTTGCGGTGCTCCGAATGCAAATTTCTATTCGGGTTGCATCGAGCAGGCACCTAATCTGCCGTGGAAAGGCGTGGTGCCGTTTGCTAAACTGATTAGCGAGCGGATGGGTGTGAAATGCACCATCACCAACGACGCCAACGCTGCGGCGCAGGGAGAGATGATCTACGGCTCCGCACGAGGAATGAAGAACTTCATCGTGATAACTTTAGGTACCGGTGTCGGTTCGGGTATTGTGATTGACGGCAAGTTGCTGTACGGCCATGACGGTTTTGCGGGTGAGTTAGGGCACTGCAAGATCGACCATTCCGGCAACGGTCGTCTCTGCGGTTGCGGTCAGAAAGGATGTATCGAGGCGTACGCATCGGCTACGGGTGTGGCTCGTACCGCCAAGGAGATTGTGACCAGTACGACCCAACCGACCATCTTGCGCGAGCTGCCGGATATCGACCATATAACGAGCAAGGATGTGTTCGATGCGGCAGAGAAGGGTGACCTCGTAGCCAAACAGATCTTCGACTATACAGGTCGTCTGTTAGGAGAGAAATTAGCGGACTACGTGCATTTCTCCAGCCCGGAAGCCATCATCCTCTTCGGCGGTTTGACCAAGTCCGGCCATTGGATCATGGATCCTATCCGTGAAGCGCTGGATGCGAACCTCATGCCTATATGGAAGGGCAAGATTCCTGTTTCTATCTCCGTACTCAAAGACAGTGACGCCGCTATCTTAGGTGCGTCTTCGCTCGCTTGGTAAAACTGAGAGATATATGGCAATGCCTCTACCCGTACGGTGTGTTCCGTACGGGTAAGGCGGTTTACCTGACCTTCGACGACGGTCCTATTCCTGAAGTGACACCGAAGGTGTTGGCTATCTTGGCGAAATACAACGTGAAGGCGACGTTCTTCATGGTTGGTGAGAATATCGACAAGCATCCGGAGGTGTTCCGACAAGTGGTAGAAGCAGGTCATCAGCTCGGCAATCACACCTACAACCACCTCAAGGGTTGGAAGACGCCTTTCGACGAATATATGTCGAATGTAGCGAGATGTAATAAAGCGCTTTTTGAACACCATCCATCCGTCTTCATTCCTACGCTCTTCCGTCCGCCCTATGGCAAGGCGACCTTGCGACAACGTATTGCTTTGCACCGCAAAGGGTATAAAATTATCTATTGGGATATACTCACGCGCGACTACGATGCGTCCGTCACGCCGGAACAGATGCTGCGTCTTATTCAGCGCGAGACACGTCCCGGGTCAATCATCAATTTCCATGACTCGCTCAAATCCAACGAACGAATGCTGGAAGTGCTGCCGAAAGCCATCGAATGGCTGCAAAAAGAAGGATATGAAATAAGAGGGCTTTGAAGGCCCTCTTATTATGTGTGATGTTTGATTTAGTAGCTTTCCTCTTCGGACGGGAAGCTGCTGTCTTTTACTGCAGATATATATTCTCCTACCGCACCTTTCACTTCGTCAGCCAAGTGCGCGAAATGACGGAGGAATTTGGGTTTGAAGCCCTGGTTGAGACCTAACATATCGTGCAGGACGAGGACTTGTCCATCGCAACCATTGCCGGCACCGATTCCGATGACCGGACAGGAGACGGCCTTGGTCACTTTGGCAGCAAGGGCGGCAGGGATCTTCTCCAGGACGATAGAGAAACATCCGGCTTCGTCCAGCAGTTGGGCGTCGTGCAGCAGTTTCTCTGCCTCCGCATCTTCTTTGGCGCGCAGGCCGTAGCCACCGAACTGGTTGACGCTCTGCGGTGTGAGACCGAGATGTCCCATGACAGGCACGCCGGCTTGGATCATGTGGCGGATTGCCGGCAGGATCTCTTCGCCGCCCTCGAGTTTGACGGCATCGCAACCGGATTCCTTAAGGATCTTAATCGCATTACGCACGGCCTCTTCTTCGCTCACCTGATAACTGCCGAAAGGCATGTCGCAAACGACGAGCGAGTGTTGTGCTGCGCGGACAACACCTTTGGTGAGGAAGATCATCTCATCCACGGTGATGGGCAGCGTGTATTGGTTGCCGCAAACGACGTTGCTGGCGCTGTCACCCACGAGAATCATATCGATGCCCGCTTCGTCCACCAAAGAGGCAAGCGTGAAATCATAACTTGTTAGCATGGCGATCTTCTCGCCGTTAGCCTTCATTTGACGCAGTTTGGAAGTCGTCATTCGGCTATTTTGTACATGTACAGACATTGTTTATTTGTTTTTTAGAATGATCCATATAATAATCGGCGCTCCGAACAAGGCACTGATAGTGGATATCGGAAGCGGATAAACAAAGAGCGAACACAACACATCGCATATCAGCAGCAGCCCGGCGCCGATGAGGGCGCTCGCAGGGATGGTGATGCGGTGGTTGGAGGTCTGAAAAATCCCTCGTGCGATATGCGGAACAGCTACGCCGATGAAAGCGATGGGTCCGCAGAAAGCCGTCACGCCGCCGGCCAAGAGACCGGTTGCGAGGACAATATAGAGCCTCGTTCGTTGCACGTTAATGCCGAGTCCGCGGGCGTAGTCTTCGCCTAAAAGCAGACCGTTCAGCGGCTTCATCGCCAGGATGACAAAGAGCATGCCGAGGAGCAGGATAGGGAGCAAGAGCCGCATATCTGCCCAACTGACGCTACTGAGTGAACCGAGGGTCCAGACGATGAAGAGTTTTAGCGCATCGGGGTTGGCGAAGTTCTGCAGCAGGCTCACTAACGCACCGGCGATGGAGCCGAACATCATACCTACGAGCAGCAGGCTGACATTACCCGTCACGCGCCGGCTGACCGCCAGGACCAGCAGTAAGACACCTGTCGCGCCGATGCACGCGGCAATTGGCAGACCTACAGTTGAAAGTTGAAAGTTGAAAGTTGAAAAGATTCCGCCGAGCATCGTCAGGAAGGCTACGCCCAGACTTGCGCCGGACGAGACGCCTAAGGTGTAAGGTCCGGCAAGAGGGTTGCGGAAGAGGGTCTGCATGATCAGTCCCGAGACAGAAAGCGCTGCGCCGGCAAGAACCGCCGTGATAGCTTTCGGGATACGGATGGCGTGCAGTATATTGTGCTCCATGACACTTAATGTGTCAAACGGCCACAGCCATATACTGCCGCTACATATATCCAGGCAAAAAAAGAGTGCCAGAAGCACGCCCAGCCCTATGAATATTGATGTATTGCGCTTCATCGTTTGCAAAAACGATGCAAAAGTACTGCTTTTTTTTGAGATATGCAAATAAATTTGTTATTTAGATACGCTCTTACCCCTTACTTACCCCTTACTAAACCTTACTTTACCCTTGTTTAAGTCTTTTAGCCTCCGTTTACGGTTCACTATCGTGACCATCACGGGACCATCTCCCGAGATAAACCCAAGAGCAATTAAATCGGAAGCTGCATGTCATCTAACATCCATGATTGTATAACGAAATAAAAACTTTTCCCTGCCATAACTCGTTTTTCTTTTGCGTCTGCAAAGGTACACAAAAAAAATGACACTTGCAAATATAAGTGCCATTTTCTTTGAAAATTCGTGATTTATTGTGGTAAAAACGTTACCATAAAAATCCGTTAGTTGCGGAAGTGGAGTTCGCCGTCCTTGAGTTCGACGATAATCGGTTTGTCTTGAGTGACCTTGCCGCCGATGATGGCTTTGGACAGCTCGTTGAGCACGAGGCGTTGGAGCGCTCTCTTGACAGGTCGTGCACCGAATTGCGGGTCGTAACCTTCCTTGGCGATGTAACGTATCGCGTCGTCCGTCACGCGCAGGTCGTAGCCTTGCTCGGCAAGCATCTTGTGGATGCGTTTCACTTGGAGTCCGACGACGTCTCGGATATTGTCTTCCGTGAGTTCGCTGAAGTGGATGATGTCGTCAATACGGTTGATGAACTCCGGCCGAACCTGTGCACGGAGTTGTTCTTCCGTGAGGTTGGAGGTCATGATGATCAA
Organism: uncultured Bacteroidales bacterium; assembly: GCA_902798015.1. Taxonomy (GTDB): domain Bacteria; phylum Bacteroidota; class Bacteroidia; order Bacteroidales; family Paludibacteraceae; genus Colicola. Next base: position 4,864 of record CADBVL010000024.1, on the reverse strand, counting down.
GGTGTTCTTGAAATTGACCACCCGTCCTTTGTTATCCGTCAGACGGCCGTCGTCAAGTACTTGCAGCAGTACGTTGAAGACATCGGGGTGCGCTTTCTCTATCTCATCGAAGAGCACTACGGAGTAGGGTTTGCGTCGGATGGCTTCGGTCAACTGACCGCCTTCGTCGTAGCCCACGTATCCCGGAGGGGCACCGATGAGTCGGGTCGCACTGAACTTCTCCTGGTACTCGGACATATCGATACGCGTAATCATGTTCTCGTCATCGAAGAGGTAGTCAGCGAGGGCTTTCGCCAACTCGGTCTTACCGACACCGGTTGTGCCGAGGAAGATAAAACTACCGATAGGCCGTTTGGGGTCTTGCAGACCGGCACGACTCCGACGGATGGCATCAGAGACGGCGGCGATGGCCTCGTCCTGGCCGATGATACGCTTGTGCAGTTCTTCCTCCAGATGGAGCAGTTTGTCACGCTCGGATTGCATCATCTTCGCTACCGGAATACCCGTCCAACGGGCTACTACTTCGGCGATATCGTCTTCATCGACTTCCTCTTTGATAAGTGAGTCGGTACCCAATTGATGCAAGGTGTCCTGAGCGGCTTTGATGTTCGCTTCCGCGGCAGGAATCTGACTGTAACGTATCTCCGCCACCTTGCCGTAATCACCTTCGCGTTCGGCTACTTCGGCTTGGTGTTTGAGGGTCTCGATACGTGCTTTCTCGTTCTGGATGGTTGCTACATATCCTTTCTCTTTGCTCCAGCGCGCATTGAGTTCGTCGGATTGCTTCTTGAGGTCGGCGAGTTGCGTCTCAATCGTTTTGAGTTTTGCCTCATCCTTGTCGCGCTTGATAGCTTCGCGTTCGATCTCGAGTTGCTTGATCTGGCGGTCGAGGGTATCAATCTCTTCCGGTTTGGAATCGACTTCCAAACGTAGTTTGGCAGCCGCCTCATCAATCAGGTCAATCGCTTTGTCAGGAAGAAAACGGTCGGTGATGTACCGTGCGGAGAGCGTGACAGCCGAGATAATAGCGTCATCCTTTATTCGCACCTTGTGGTGGGTCTCGTAGCGCTCTTTCAGACCACGCAGAATGGAGATCGTTGCCGCCTCATCGGGTTCATCGACCATTACCTTTTGGAATCGACGCTCAAGGGCCTTGTCGGTCTCGAAATATTTCTGGTACTCGTCCAAGGTCGTGGCACCTATCGCCCGCAGGTCACCACGCGCCAGGGCTGGTTTCAATATATTCGCCGCATCCATGGCACCGCTCGATTTACCGGCACCTACGAGGGTGTGAATCTCATCAATAAACAGAATGATCTCACCTGCAGCAGCTACCACTTCGTTCACTACGCCTTTGAGTCGTTCCTCGAACTCACCCTGGTACTTCGCACCCGCGATGAGGGCACCCATATCGAGTGAGTAGATCTGTTTCTTCTTCAGGTTCTCCGGCACGTCGCCGCGCACGATACGATGGGCCAAGCCCTCCGCGATGGCGGTCTTTCCGACACCCGGTTCACCGATTAAGATAGGATTGTTTTTGGTACGCCGCGAGAGGATTTGCAGCACACGCCGGATCTCGTCGTCACGTCCGATGACTGGATCCAGTTTGCCTTCCCGAGCCCGCTCACAGAGGTTGATGGCGAACTTCTTGAGGTTTTCGTTTTGATTGTTAGTGTTCTGATTCATAGTTATGTCGTTTTTAGTTATTTGCTTTTTATCTAGGGACCTAGGATCCTAGGGGACTAGGAAACTAGTTCACCGATCATAGCACAAACCCCGCGCCAAATCCCTTAAAACTGACAAAATGGCAGTATTGCGTATTTTTGCTGACAATTATTTGCATATATCGTAAAAAAGCAGTACCTTTGCAGGCCGCAAAGGTTTTGAACGAAAATTAGAGCATGAATCGCTATACAATTGGTAAGATATGTAAGTTCTTTTTTCACTGGCACTACGACATTCAGGTGACCGGTGAAGCGTGCTTGCGGGACGAGGCCACGCACCTCGTGTTGCCGAATCACACGGCTTATATTGATCCGCTGCTGCTGTTCAGCGAGATGTGGTGGCTGCCCATTAGTCCGATGGTGGACGAGTTATTCATGCGCAAGCGTTTCTACCGGCATATCCTGAACAAAGCGGATGCCATCGAGGTTCCGGATTTGAACAAGAGCGCTATGTCGCGTGAGGAAGGAGTTGCGGCTGCAGGGTCGCTGAGCAGAATAGCAATAGACAGCCTGGCCAAAGGGAAACAACTCTGTTTCTATCCTTCGGGTCACGTGAAGACGGTGGACAGGGAAGTGATTGGTAACCGGCGGATGGCCTACGAAGTATGCAAAGAGTTGCCCGCGGGTGTGCGCTTAATCCTATGTAGAATGCGCGGGTTAGAGACCAGCCTTTGGTCGCGACTCAAACCGAAGCAATGGAAATGGCGCCGCACGGTGACCATGGTCTTCGAGGACCACACCGATGATGTGCGTACTTGGGCGCAGACGCTCGACCGACGCGCGTTTAACGAGCAACTCGAGAAATGGTATAATCAGCAATCATAATTTTTACATCATACATGAACAAGTATACATACATTATTATCTTTTGTCTCTTGTGTTTTGTTTCGGCAAAGGCTCAAGACACCTTGGTCTACACCCTCACGCAATGTCGTGAAATGGCGTTGACGAGTGGTATGTCGGCCAAATCGCAGGAGGAGTTGCGTCTGGCAGCGAAATACAACCGTCAGGCAGCGCTGGCGGCGATGTTCCCGCGTATCACGGCGAACGCTTCGTATATGTGGAATAACGCTAACGTACACCTCTTGGAGAACTCCTCGACCTTCAAGTCCGGAACCGCAACCGTCAATCCCGACGGAACGGCGAATTTCGTATGGAGCGACGAGAGCGTAGTAGGACGGATCGAAGAGGCAGCAAAGGGTACGGTCTTCGAAGAAGCTGTGACGGGTTTGGCCGACAAGGCCGGACAGGAACTGGCGGATGGCTATAAGTTGCTCTACGACAAGTTGTCGCCGGACATGAGTCAGATCTTCATAGCCCATGTGGGTGTGACCCAACCGATATACGTCGGTGGTCGGTTGATACAGATGTACAAGATCGCGCAAGCGGCGGAGAACATCGCGACGATCGAGTCCGAAGCCAAACACGACGATATCATCTACGCGGTGGACGAGGCCTACTGGCGCGTAGTGTCGGTGTCGAAGAAGAAAAACCTCGCGGAGCAGTATTATCAGCTGCTGTGCCAGTTGGAGAACGATGTCAAAGAGGCGCTGACTGAAGGACTGGTGACGCAGGCGGACCTGCTGAAGGTGACCACCAAACGCGGTGAGGCGGAGGTGAAGAAACTGCAAGCGGAGAATGGTCTCACGCTGTCGAATATGGCGTTGGCGCAGGTCTGCGGTTTGCCGCTCACTACGGGCTTTATCTTGGATGAGAGCGGTCTGTCCGAGACCCTCCTGCCGACCGATTCGGTTAGTACCGAAGCGGCGGTAGCCAACCGCACGGAGATTCAGTTGCTGGAGCAATCGCAGAAAATCGCGAAGTCCAATGCAAAATTGGCGGCGGCGGGACTCCAACCGAATATCGTTGCTTCGGCCGGGTATGTGTATTCTAACCCGAATATGGAAAACGGCTTCAGCAACCGCTGGAACGGTCGCGGGTTCTTCACGGCCGGCGTAGTGGTTAATGTGCCCATCGCCCATGCCGACGCGATTCTGCGCTATAAAGCTGCCAAACATGCGGCGAACGCCATGGCGCTCAAGACCGAAGAGACCCGTGAACTGCTGACCCTGCAGACCACCCAGGCCAACCAGAAACTGATGGAGGCGCAGCAGAAAATCGCCCTTGCGCGACTCACCCAGAACAACGCGGCCGAAGTGCTCCGCATGGCGCAGGAGTCCTACGACGCAGGTATGATCACCGCTTCGGAACTGATGCAAGCCCAGACGGCATGGCTCGCTGCGGCTTCCGACCTCGTGGATGCCGAAGCGGAAGCCAAGACCACCGAGACCAAGTTGCGTAAATACTTACGCCAATTGTAAATTTGATATTTGAGATTTTAGTTTGATATGAAAAATCGTAAAGAAGGAAGTCTGCTGTTGGGGCTTATCGCCCTGTTGGCAGTTGTCGTTATTGTAGCGGTAGTAGGTATCCTGGCCCTGCGGCCGGAGAAGACCCTCATTCAGGGTGAAGCGGAAGCGGCCGAATACCGCGTGTCCGGTAAAGTGCCCGGACGTATCGAGATGTATTTCTTCGAAGAAGGGGAACAGGTCAAGAAAGGCGACACACTGGTAGCCATCTATTCGCCCGAAGTGGAGGCCAAGAAAGCACAAGCGCTCGCGGCGCGCGACATGGCAGAGGCCGTGAACCAGAAAGCCAAGAACGGCGCGCAGCGCGAGCAGATCACCGGCGCGTATGAACTATATCAGAAAGCCAAAGCCGGAGAAGAGATTTATCGTAAGAGTTACGAGCGCGTGCAGCGCTTGTATGACAAAGGCGTAGTCAGCGCCCAGAAACGCGACGAGGTAGAAGCGCAGTATAAAGCAGCGGTAGCTACCGTCAAGGCGGCGAAGAGCCAGTATGAGATGGCGCTTGCCGGAGCACGCAAGGAAGACAAAGCGGCGGCTGAAGCACAGGTGGCTCGCGTGGATGGTATACTCCAGGAGGTAGCAGCGGCTGAGGCTGAGAAATACCTGCTCTCGCCTTGCGACGGAGAAGTGAGTGAGCGTTTCCCCAAACCCGGCGAGTTGGTAGGACAGGGTAGTCCCGTGCTGTCGATCGTGGACCTTAGCGACGTGTGGTTTACCTTCGCCGTGCGCGAAGATATGCTCTATCATTTCCCTGTGGGAAGTGTTGTCGAA
>CADBVL010000023.1 GCA_902798015.1 uncultured Bacteroidales bacterium | reverse complement strand
GTTGTAGCCGCTACGCATTGGAATGACAAACCGACGATTGCTGTGTTCCTGAGTCAGCCGCTGGTGGACGAAGGCAAGAACGCAGGAGCGATGATCAAAGCTGCGGCTAAGAATATCCAAGGCGGTGGCGGTGGTCAACCCTGGTTCGCCACAGCCGGTGGACGCGATGTCAACGGCCTCAATGCCGCTATGAGCGAGTTGTTAAATAATCTGAAATAATTCGAGATCTCGAGATGTCGAGATGTCGAGATGTCGAAAATGAAGTTATTAACCAGTTATCTGCCCGAGAAAATACGTAGTGCTGTCCGCTTTGCAGTGGTCGGCACTACGGGTATGTTCATTCAGACCGGAATGTTCATGATGTTCTTGTGGACTTTCGGACAGCCCGAGAAAGGGCAGGGGGCATACTACGTGGCATTTGCTTTGGGTTATGCGTTTGAGGTTATCCCGAACTACCTGTTCCTTAACTGGTACACGTTCGGGACTCGGCCTAACTTGAAGAACGCCGGCGGGTTTGTGCTGGCGCGCGTCGTTAATCTGGGCGTGCAGTTAGGATTGCTGCCGTTAGTGCTGTGCTGGCTGCCGACCTGGCGCGATGACCTGATCAGTTATGTGGTCATTTTCATTGGCGGATGTATTAATTACCTCGTTTGTCTGCTTTTCTTCAAGAAAAAAGAAGAACCTATCGAACCACAAGCATGAAACGAATTCTGTTCATATTAATTACTTTATTACCGCTCTTGAGTTTTGCCCAAATGGTGCAACCCGTGAAATGGAGTGGGGAAACCGTTGGCGACAGTGTTCGTCTCAAAGCAGTGGTAGAACCCGGATGGCATATGAGTATCATCGAGATGGGAGATTTCATGTTCACACAAGAGTTTAAAGACTCTTTTTCCATGACGCTCGCCAAAACCGACCTCGCCCCCATCCGCTACAATGCCTGCAATGATAACATGTGTACCGCACCGGAAGTATGGTCTTACAGCGAGAGCGGCTCAATGGAGGAATCAAGCCTGTCATCTCAGCAATCAGAACAAAGATCACTCCTTTGGATTTTTATTCTTGGTTTCTTAGGCGGGCTATTAGCTATCTTTACGCCATGTGTTTGGCCGATTATTCCGATGACGGTGAGTTTCTTCTTGAAGAAAGGCGGAGGACTCAAAGATGCTATTCTGTATGGTGTCAGTATTATGGTACTATATGTGGGATTGGGCTTGCTAGTAACGCTGCTTTTCGGAGCGTCCGCGTTGAACGACTTGAGTACCAATGCCGTAGTGAATATTTTCTTCTTCCTCTTGCTGGTGATCTTTGCATTGTCGTTTTTCGGGCTCTTTGAGATCACACTGCCGGACTCTTGGTCAACCGCCTTGGATAACAAAGCCCGTTCAACGGGCGGATTCTTGAGCATATTACTCATGGCCTTCACACTGGTCATTGTCTCTTTCTCCTGTACAGGCCCCATCATAGGCACCTTGTTGGTTGAAGCGGCAGGGCGCAGCCTTTTGGCTCCGACCATAGGTATGTTGGGTTTTGCGATTGCATTAGCATTACCTTTCTCGCTCTTTGCGATGTTCCCGCAGTGGTTAAAGACAGCACCAAAGTCCGGTGATTGGATGACTTCCTTTAAGGTGGTATTGGCTTTTCTCGAATTGGCACTCTCGCTGAAATTCCTCTCAGTGGCAGACCTCGCGTATGGCTGGGGAATTCTGCCGCGTTGGCTTTTTATCGCTATCTGGATTCTTTGTTTCTTGGGAATAGGAATATATCTTCTTTGGAATATAAGGAACGTATCAACGATACGCAAGATTATTCGTGCTATCGTGATAATCCCTTCGTTGGCTTTTGCTTTTTACCTGGCCCCAGGACTTGGAGGTGCACCGGTAAAAGCTATCTCTGCTTTTGCACCACCAATGGAGATAGAAGGGCGAGAGGTATTTAATGACTTTGATGAGGGCATGGCGTACGCACGCCAGACAGGCAAACCTGTAATCATTGATTTTACGGGGTACGGATGTGTGAATTGCCGCAAGATGGAAGCCTACGTATTGGATGACGATAGTGTAAAGAGCCGTTTGCAGAACTATGTTTTCATCCAACTCTTTGTGGATGATAAACGGGATGGAATAGGGGACCGTAATTCGCAGATACAACGTGAGCAGTTCGGTGCGAACGCCCAGCCTTTCTTTGTGCAGTTAGACCCGTACGGGCACTCTATAGCAGAGCCGATGGTCTTTACTACCGATCCTGCAACGTTTATCCAATGGCTTCAATACTGATTCGTGGAAGAGAAACAACACATAGGACAATTATTTGACCGCATCGCAGGTACATACGATGGCCTGAACCATGGCCTGTCATTGAATATTGACCGCTGCTGGCGGCGTAAGATGGTGAAGATGATGCCGCCTGCTGCCCATGTGTTAGACGTTGCAATCGGAACTGCTGACTTGACGATAGAGATGCTCCATAAGGGGAAGGCTGAGAAAGTAACCGGACTCGACCTGTCCGACAAGATGATGGCTATAGGTAAAGAGAAATGTGCGAAACGCAAGATGAACGTGACTTTTGTACATGGCAACGCGCAAGAAATGCCTTATGAGAATGAATCTTTTGATGGTGTGACCTGTGCTTTCGGTTGTCGGAATTTCAGTGACCTCGATGCCGGACTCAAAGAGATGTGCCGCGTGCTCAAACCTGGAGGACAAGTAACCATTCTGGAGTTCTCGTATCCCACAAATCATTTCATACGAGCCTTATATGATCTGTATTTCTCACACGTCCTCCCTGCTATCGGACGGATAGTGAGTAGAGACAAGTCGGCATACACTTATCTCAACCGTAGTGTGAAGTCGTTTTGTTGGGGAGAGACTTTTGTGCAGCATCTGCACGATGCAGGATTCAGAGAGGAGCGCTTTACTCCGCTCAGTTTGGGAATAGCAACAATTTATACAGCAAAAAAATGATAAAACACATTATCTTATGGCGTTTGCGTGCAGACCTTACTGACGCAGAGAAACGCGAGAAAGCGCTTGCTATCAAGCAAGGTTTGGAAGGTTTACGAGGACAAGTACCGGGACTTGTTGATATTCATGTACAGATAGACGGACGCCTCGAGAGCAGTAATGCCGATATCATGCTGGATAGTACCCTTGAATCCGAAGAAGCTCTCAAAGGATACGCTGTTCATCCGGCTCATGTAGCGGTTGCCAATGGTATTGTACGACCTAATACAGAACTGCGTACCTGCCTCGACTATCAAATCTGATACTTCAGTAAAACAAACTAATATGAAATATAAATTATTAATACTCAGTCTATTCGTATCTACGTGTGCTTTCGCACTGCGTCCTCAGATGCGTGCAGTGGTCATAGACACCATTTGTAACGCACCGTTACACGACCTGCTCAAGACTACTAATAAGTTCTGTTACCAGTTTCAGGCATGTCCGGACAGCCTGTTCACATGGGCATATCTGGGTATGGCGGAAGAAGAGACGAATGTAAAGAAAACCAAGGAGAGTCGCGATGCTATTCAGTTGCGCTACAAGGATCGCGTTTATGATCCGAAAAACAAGACAGGAGATGTAGCGATTGATATCTATGTCCTCGGGGTGCGATGGTGGAAGGATCAGCATCTGGGAACAAAGTATGTGCTTTCGCGACCTGCCAAGTCCAAGTATCCGCTCACAGCACACATGACCGCTACCTATAGCGGCTCTATACTTGAGGGTGGGGATTTCGTGATGCGCATGGAACCTATTTCGGAGAACCAGACTCGCGTGCATTATGAGTTCCGCCTCGTCTTCGGAAAGGTATTATCCACTTTTATCTCGGATAAAACATGGCAAAATGCTATTGAATGGCGCTTTGTGACGATCTTAGAGAACCTTGTCGAGCATGCAGAGACTGGTACCGTAAAGGACAAGAAACGTGGTCCGCAAGCTCAGTAAACCATTATACAGAGCATAAAAAAAACTCGCCAAACGGCGAGTTTTTTATTTCCTGCCTCGTGCAGGCTTGATGTTATGATAGTTGTCAATGATGCGGCAGTGCTCGCAGTTAGTCCAGCGATAGGATATCGTCAATCCTAACTGAAACCAACCATCGTTCCAGTGCAGGCTTTTCTCTCCGTAACGGTTGATATACGTTAAATTCATACTACCCAATTCAACGCCCTTGTTGTTCTGCGAGCCAGCCATAGGGTAAGCATCCAGATTCATATAATGCAGGTCAACCAAACCTTCCTGAATCATGAATTCAATACCAAGCGCCCAAGACTCGTTCAGCCGCCAATTGTAGCCTAAACCTAACTGAGCCATAGGCAGGATACCAAAAGTACTGCCTGTGATTTTATCACGCTGTTTTCCGCTCGGTACACTCTTGTAGTAATAGAATTCGTAGTTCGTAATAATACTTCCTGTCACCGCTACGCCGGCATACAAATAGAATCCTGCACGGGGGAAAGGATAGACCTCCACACCGAACGCCGGTTGAATAAGGATGGCGTTAAACTTACGGAAGTCATCACGCGGAGGAGTCAGACGACTGAACTTGGACTCGTTGTTACCATGAATCGTACCACCCATTAAGGAATAGCGCAAGTTACAGTGCGCACTGGCAGGCATCGAATAGGAAAATGACAATGAGCCGCCGTAACTCAGGTTGTTGATATTAAAACCTCCGTTGAATGCTATACCCTCGTTATCTACATCGCCAAAATAGTACATCGCGTTCGCATTCAAACTTACGCCATGTGAAATAAAGAAATTGCGCTGTGTGTACAAACCCGATCTGGATGCAGGTTTCTTCGACCAAACGATACGACTCTTCTCACGCGGATTTCTAGCCTCCATTGACGGCGCTAAAAACAACAAAACGCAAAGCGATAAAAAGGCGATATAGAGATGTCTTTTCATGATTCTACACATTTCGGGTGCAAAGATACTACATTTTTTTTATATACGCAAATAAATTTTGATTTTTTCTTCAAAAAAATGCAAAAAGGACTATGATTAAGTAGTGTCTTGTAAACCATGTCATGATATTTATGCCATGACTAACAAAAAGAGCCTGCAGCTTGCATGCTCTAAGTAGTGCTACCCGGACTCGAACCGGGGTTTACGGCGTGAGAGGCCGTTGTCCTAGGCCACTAGACGATAGCACCTAAAAACGTTTTTTTCAAAACCGGCTGCAAAAGTACTGCTTTTTTTTGACATGACCAAATTTTTTGACAAAAAAATGTAATTTTCTCGTATTTTTTTCTTTGGCATAGTCTTTGTTGTGTCTTTTCGTGTAAAATATTACGCATATGAAGTATCTTTTCTCAGTTGTTTTGACGCTTGTTATGGCCATCGGTTCAACACAAGCATGTATGAAAAAATCCGTTCCGTTAGCAAACGATGTGGTAGTTCTCGTGATGGATACAACGCAGGCGCTATTGAAAGGAGCGCAAGTGAAGGTCGGCAAACTTGTTTTTACCACTTCGTATGACGGCCGGGTGGTTGTGACGCAGGATCAGTTGCAAGGTGTGAAGAAAATCCGCATTTCCTGTGAGGGCTATAAAGATAGTCAGGCGGTGATTGATGGCGCAGTAGTGATAGCTTCTCTTACACCGAAGGCAGGTGCCCGTCCGAAGGGTGAAAGTTTTCGTACATTAGGCGCTGTTCGCACTGCGGATACCAAGATGCTGTATAGTGTTGCCAAGGCAGATATGGCAAGACCGGAGGCGATATCCGAAGATGCGATGGCAGTGGGGTATATGCCGGAAGTGCATAATAACGCCGTCTCTGCCGGCAAACTGACGGCTGGAGAGGTGAATGACTTCGCCAAGTGGTATTTCTGGCCGCGTGTGATAGATGAGAGTCATAAGTCGTATATCTCCGATTGGTGCCTTGCTCCACGCCATCGCTATACGGTTCAGTTGCGTTCAAAGACTGATGGAGCGCCTATAGCGTCTCGTGCCGTGAGTCTGTTGGATAATAGCGGTAACACGCTCTTTCAGGCAGTGTCGGACAACACCGGCAAGGCGGAGTTATGGTACCAACTGGCATCCAATAATCTCTGTGGTAAACATGCTGGTTTGAAGATACGGGTGGACGATAAGATAATAGACGCCAAGGATTGGTCGGAAGGATTGAACACTATTGTCCTTGATGAAGAATGCAATCACTCGGATGATGTTGATGTAGTGTTTGTATTCGATGTGACGGGTTCTATGGGGGATGAGTTGCGTTATCTGCAAGAAGAGATGAAGGATGTAATCTCTCGCGCCAAGGATGCTACGGGTGGTTTGAATATCCGTACCGGAGCGGTAGTCTATCGTGATCATGGCGATGAATATATCACCCGTATCTCACGTCTGACAAGCGATATCAAAACGACTCAGGCCTTCATTGACAAGCAGGAGGCAAATGGAGGAGGAGACTATCCTGAGGCGGTGCCGGAAGCACTCATGGCGGCTCTTAATAGTAGCGGATGGGATGCTAACGCGCGTGCACGCATTGCGTTCCTTATATTAGATGCACCCTGCCATAAAGATTCCGCCACACTGGCGCTACTGCATGACCAGATCCTTAATGCAGCGGCGGTAGGCGTCCGTATCGTGCCTGTAGTCTGCAGCGGATTGGATAAGAGTGGTGAACTACTCCTGCGGGCGATGGCGCTGGCTACTAATGGCACCTCGTTTTTCCTGACAGACGACTCGGGTATAGGTCATTCTCATTTGAAACCGGCTACAGACAGCCTAAAAGTTGAGCATCTGAATGATATGCTGGTCCGTACTATCGTAGAGTTCAGCGCGATGCCGGAGTGTTCGCAAGATGGAGTGGGAGTGTGGATGAATGACGATATAGATGCTTTTCTGCCGAACCCATTCAGCCCCGAAGATATCGCAGAGGATCCCTCTATCCCGCATGGTGATGGTGTGTTCTATATCGTTGATATGAGCGGCAAACTGATTACAATTTTCGAAGGCGATATTGAGAGCCTCAAAGCGCGGTTCGTGTCCATCGGACTGCCGAGAGGTGTCTATTTTATCAAGACTTTCGTTGACGGAAAATGGTACACAGAGAAGGTATTGGTGGGGTAGTGCTTGTGTATAGAGTTTAGTGTAAAGAGAAAAAAAGTGGGCAATTGCTCACTTTTTTTATTTTTCTCTTGCACATTTCAAAAAAAAGCACTACTTTTGTCGCGATTTTTGTAATTCAATCGGATTAAAAACAAAAAACAACGTCAAAAGTATGAGCAATATTCGTTTTGAAGCGTTAAAATCGGCTTTTTTGCATAAACCGGTGGAGGTAGAAGTCCCGGAAGGCAAAGTGAAGGATTATTTTGCCCGTGATGTATTCACGCGTGACAAGATGAAGGAATATATCGCGCAGGAGGTGTTGGACCAACTCTTCGATGATGTAGACAATGGTCGAACTATCCATCGTGACATCGCGGGAGTAGTGGCAATTGGCATCCGGAAATGGGCAATCGAACATGGCGCCACGCATTTCACTCATTGGTTCCAGCCATTGACAGGTGGTACGGCGGAGAAACATGACGCGTTCTTTGCTCTTGATAAGAACGGCATCTTGATGGAAGCCTTCAGCGGAGAGAGCCTCTACCAGCAAGAACCGGATGCATCGTCTTTCCCCTCGGGAGGTATCCGTAATACTTTTGAAGCGCGAGGTTATTCGGCTTGGGATCCTTCTTCTCCGGTTTTTCTTATTGGAGATACACTTTGTATTCCTACAGTATTTGTCGCCTATACGGGGGAAGCACTCGACTATAAGACGCCGCTTATCCGTTCTACGGCTGCCCTCTGTCACGCTGCACGTGAAGTGTGCGCATACTTCGACAAACAGGTTAAACATGTACATGCGAACCTCGGATGGGAGCAGGAGTATTTTTTAGTGGACGAATCGCTCTATAATGCCCGCCCTGATCTCATGTTGACGGGACGCACACTTATGGGGCATAACAGCGCCAAATCACAACAACTTGAGGATCATTATTTTGGGGCTATCCCAGCCCGTGTATTAGCATTTATGCGCGAATTGGAATATGAAGCTCTCAAGGCAGGTATCCCTGTGCGTACGCGCCATAATGAAGTGGCACCGAACCAGTTCGAAATGGCACCTATATACGAAGATGTCAACCTCGCGAATGATCATAATCTGCTCATCATGTCTATCATGGAGCGCGTAGCGGAGAAGCATCATTTCCGTGTATTATTACATGAGAAGCCATATGCTGGTGTTAATGGTAGCGGAAAGCACTGTAACTGGTCCATGGAGACCAATACCGGTATTAACTTACTTGCACCGGGCAAAAATCCCTACCAAAATTTGCAGTTCATCACCTTCCTGGTCAATGTGTTGATGGCTGTTCAACGTCATAACGGACTGCTTAAAGCAAGCATTGCGAGTGCTACTAATGAGCATCGTTTGGGAGCCAACGAAGCACCACCGGCTATTATTTCCGTCTTCCTTGGCAAACAGATTACAGCAGTCCTCGATAAACTAGAGCAGGCAACGGCAGAAGAGGCTATTATTATCAATGCCAAAAAAGAGATGAAACTAGGTGTTGCCAATATTCCGGAAATCCTGCTTGATAACACGGATAGAAACAGGACATCTCCTTTTGCTTTTACAGGTAACCGTTTTGAGTTCCGTGCCGTTGGATCGTCTGCTAACTGCGGTGCAGCCATGTTGGCCCTCAATGCAGCAGTTGCAGAACAACTTATGCTCTTCAAAGACGAAGTGGATACACGCATAGAGAAAGGGGAACCAAAAGAACGCGTTCTTTTTGATGTAATTAAGAAATATATCGTTTCCTGCAAAGCCATCCGGTTTGACGGAAACGGCTATAGCGAGGAATGGAAAGTCGAAGCTGCTAAACGCGGTTTGGACTGTGAGACTTCCGTACCTCTTGTCATTGATCGCTATTTAGCGCCGGAAACTATCCGTATGTTTGAATATACCGATGTACTCAGCAAAGCCGAACTGCAGAGCCGTAGTGAGGTCAAATGGGAAACATACGTAAAGAAACTGCAGATAGAGAGCCGTGTAATGGGTGACCTCGTCGTGAACCATGTGTTACCTGCTGCGAAGCGATACCAAACCATGCTTCTTCAAAATGTGCTGGCGGTAAAGCAAGTCTTCTCTGAGGATGAAACCGCAAGTCTCAACGAGATGGACTATAGCATCATCAAGCAGATAGAGCACCATTCTGGCGCTATCCTTGACGGGGTAGATCGTATGACAAACGCTCGACATAAGGCTAATCGTATGCCTGATGAGCGCGCAAAGGCTCTTGCGTATCATGACAACGTCTTGCCCTTGATGGCAGAGATACGGGAGCATGCTGACGCGCTGGAACTCATTATTGATGATGAGATGTGGACTTTACCCAAATACCGCGAACTCATGTTCGTTCGTTAACGTATGCCATCCTTACCGTTCATTAAGATGCATGGCTTGGGAAACGACTATGTTTATGTAGATTGTTTCTGGAGTGAAACGGCGCAGAAAATAGCCGAGGCGGACCTGTCTGCCTTGGCGCAGCGTGTTTCGGACCGCCATTTCGGTATCGGTTCCGATGGATTGGTGTTGATCCTTCCTTCCAAGGTGGCAGACGCGCGGATGCGCATTTTCAATGCCGACGGTTCGGAGGCAGAGATGTGCGGTAATGCGGCGCGATGTATCGCTAAATATGCTTGTGAGAACGGCCTGAGCAGTGACACGATGACCTTGGAAACTCTGGCTGGAATAAAGCATCTCTCGGTTCATAAGCAAGCCGGGAAGGTGGATTTTGTTACCGTACAGATGGGCACTGAATTGGGCAATCCCCATAAGGTGTTTATCGCTGATGAACCCGTAGAGAAGATTGCTGTTTTCGAGATTAAAGATACGAATACGGAGTGGGTGAACGTGCTGAATAGGCGCGAGATACGAATGCGCGTGTGGGAACGCGGCTCGGGAGAAACGATGGCCTGCGGAACAGGAGCCTGCGCGGCTGCGATAGAGACGATGAACAAAGGACTGACCGATCCGGAAGTCCTCGTGCACATGCCGGGCGGCGACGTGACGGTCCGCAGGGACGAACAGGGTATTATCTACCTGACAGGCCCGGCGACAGAGGTCTTTCGTGGCGAATACAGATGGGAGGATTGATATGACGATAAATACCCATTTTCAGCAACTTCCGGATAACTATCTCTTTAAAGAGATATCCAATCGTGTGGAGGCGTTTCAGCAATCCCATCCGAATGCGCGTGTCTTGCGTCTCGGGGTAGGTGATGTGACGCGTCCTTTGCCGCTGCCTGTTGTGGATGCCATGCATCGCGCGGTGGAAGAACTGGCGCACCCGGAGACTTTCCGTGGTTATTGTCCGGAGGAGGGCTATCCGTGGTTGAGACAGACGATCATTGACAATGACTACCGTCCGCGGGGTGTGCAGTTGGAATTGGAGGAGGTGTTTATCTCCGAGGGCGCGGGTAGTGATCTCGGAAACCTTAGCGAACTGTTCAGTAGTGCCAACCGCGTCGCGATACTCGACCCGTCTTATCCGGCTTATGTGGACTCCTCCGTCATGGCTGGGCGTGAGATAGAGTTCCTGCCTTGCCATGCCGATAATAATTTTGTGCCGTCGCTGCCGAAAGAAAAGGCGGATATAATCTACCTTTGCTTTCCGAATAACCCGACGGGTACGGTATTGACGCACGATCAACTGAAAGCGTGGGTCGAGTACGCGCGGACTAACAAGAGCCTTATCATCTTTGATGCGGCTTATGAATCTTTCATTGAAGACTCGGATATCCCGCACTCGATCTATGAGATAGAAGGTGCGAAAGAGGTGGCTGTCGAGGTGCGCAGTTACAGTAAGTCTTCGGGCTTTACTGCTGTGCGCTGCGGATGGACGGTTGTCCCGAAAGCCACCGGACTGCAAGCGATGTGGATGCGGCGCCAGTGTACGAAGTACAACGGTACCGCTTATGTGGCGCAGCGCGCTGCGGAAGCCACGTACACGCCTTTAGGGAAAGACGGTATTCAAAACAACTTGGCGCATTATAAAGGCACGGCACAACTGCTCTCGCAGGGCTTGCGTGACTTGGGCTTCGAGGTATACGGCGGCAAGAACGCACCGTATATCTGGTGTCGTGTGCCGAAGGGTTACACTTCTTGGTCGTTCTTCGACTGCCTGTTGAACAACTGCCAAATTGTATGTACGCCGGGTGCAGGCTTCGGACCTTCTGGAGAGAGCTACGTTCGTTTTTCTGCTTTCTCGAATCGCAAAGACTGCGAAGAAGCCCTAAAAAGATTGCAAGCTCTTGCATAATTGAAAAAAAAGCAGTAATTTTGCAACGCAAAATACCAAATGATAAATCACAAATTACAAATAGCGTAGTTTTATGTGTGGAATAGTAGGATATATTGGTCGCCGACAGGCTTATCCCATTTTAATTAAGGGGCTTCACCGTCTGGAATACCGCGGTTACGATAGTGCCGGTGTGGCGCTCATCAACGAGGCTGGTCAACTCAATATCTATAAAGCCAAAGGAAAAGTCTCTGAACTGGAATCTTTTGCGGCGGATAAGGATATCAACGGATGCATCGGTATCGCCCACACACGTTGGGCTACGCATGGTGAACCGAACACCCAGAATGCCCATCCCCATTATTCGGAGTCGGAGCGTCTGGCGATTATCCACAACGGCATCATTGAGAACTACGCAGTGCTCAAAGCAGGACTGATGAAGGAAGGCTATACCTTTAAGTCTGATACGGATACGGAAGTATTGGTGCAACTGATCGAATACACCCAACTAAATAAACATGTAGATCTCAAAACGGCTGTACAATTAGCACTGCAACAGGTTATAGGTGCTTATGCCATCGCCATCCTTGATAAGGAGCATCCGGATACCTTGATTGCAGCGCGCAAAGGATCGCCGTTAGTGGTGGGAATAGGAGAAAACGAGTATTTTCTGGCATCCGATGCCACGCCAATCATCGAATATACAGACCAAGTCATCTATATTGAGGATGAAGAAGTAGTGGTTTTGAAGCCATCTGCTACTGGTAATCAGCCATCAGATATTGAAATCACAACTATCAATAATGTTACCAAAACGCCTGAGATCAAGCGTTTGGAATTGTCGCTCAGCCAATTAGAGAAAGGCGGCTATCCGCATTTCATGCTTAAGGAAATCTTTGAGCAACCCCGTACTTTGACCGATTCGATGAGAGGGCGTGTGAATGTACGGCAGGATAATATAGCGCTCTCTGGTTTTATAGACAATAAGGACCGCTTCCTGAACGCTAAACGCATCATCATTACAGCTTGCGGTACATCGTGGCATGCCGGACTTATCGCTATGTATGCTATAGAGGAGTTTGCGCAGATACCTGTCGAAGTAGAGTATTCGTCCGAGTTCCGATATCGCAAACCGGTCATCAACAAGGACGATGTCGTCATTGCTATTTCGCAGTCTGGCGAAACAGCAGACACTCTTGCAGCTATTCAGCTTGCAAAATCCAAAGGCGCATTCATCTTCTCTATCTGCAATGTCATAGGTGCTTCTATCCCTCGCATGAGTGACAGCGGTTGTTACACACACGTAGGTCCCGAGATCGGTGTGGCGTCCACCAAAGCCTTTACGGCGCAAGTGGCGGCACTCACCATGTTGGCCCTTTGTATAGGACGCGAGAAAAAGACTATCAGCAAGGAGCAGTTTGTTTCTGTTGTGCGAGAACTCGGGCAGATACCGCAGAAGATAGAACGGGTCTTGGAGCAGAACACCCGCATCGCGGATTTTGCCAAAACCTTTACTTACACCCAGAATTTCATTTATCTTGGCCGCGGATATAATTTCCCGGTGGCCCTTGAAGGCGCTCTCAAACTAAAGGAGATCTCGTATATCCACGCAGAAGGTTATCCGGCTGCGGAGATGAAGCACGGTCCTATCGCCCTTATCTCACAAGAGATGCCAGTGGTAGTAGTTGCTCCGCATTGCGGTACATACGAGAAGATTGTTAGCAATATCCAAGAGATCAAGGCTCGTAAGGGTAGGGTTATAGCGGTGGTCAGCGAAGACGACGTACAGGTGCGTAAGATAGCCGACTATGTCATAGAAGTGCCGGCTACCGAAGAGTGTCTTACACCGCTGTTGACGGTTATTCCGTTGCAACTATTGGCATACCATATCGCCGTCGTCAAAGGATGCGATGTGGATCAACCGCGCAATTTAGCAAAATCAGTAACAGTAGAATAAATATGAAAGTAGCAATTTTAGGTTACGGCAATATAGGCCGTGCTGCTGAAGAAGCCATTAAAGCAGCTCCGGATATGGAGTTGGCAGGTGTTTTTCACCACAATGATTGTTTAAACTGCATTGACGCAGATGTCGTGCTTGTTTGCACGCCGACGCGCGAAGTACAGAAGTTTGCAACGGTACTTGCAGCGCGTGGTATTTGCACTGTGGATAGTTTCGATATCCATGGTCAGATATGGAACTTACGCGACTCCCTAGATGCAGTGTGCCAGAGTAATAAATGCGTCTCTGTTATCTCGGCGGGTTGGGATCCGGGGTCAGACTCGATGATTCGTGCCATCCTTCTGGCGCTCGCTCCGAAAGGAATTACTTATACCAATTTTGGGCCGGGCCGCTCAATGGGTCACACCGTCGCAGCCAAGTCAATTCCCGGAGTCAAGAATGCGCTCTCTATGACCATTCCGTTGGGAACGGGCATACATCGGCGCATGGTGTATATTGAACTCGCAGACGGTGCAGATTTCAAGACAGTTGAAGCAGCTATCTTGGCGGATGATTATTTTGCTCACGATGAGACGCATGTGGTGGCTGTAGAAAGTGTGGATGCGCTCAATAATGTTGCGCACGGAGTGAACCTCGTGCGTAACGGTGTGTCGGGAGAGACGCACAACCAGCGTTTTGAGTTTAATATGGAGATCAATAATCCGGCGTTGACAGGCCAGGTGATGGTGTCCTGTGCACGCGCGGCAGTACGCCTCAAAGAACGTGGTGATTTTGGCGCAAAGACTATGATAGAGTTGGCGCCGATTGATCTCCTGCCAGGAACAAAAGAGAGCCTTATTAAGGCTCTCGTATAAACTCTTATAAACGTTCTCGTAGCGAACCGTTTCGGTACAAGGTTAGGAGTTGTTCGAGTGATTTTATCTGCTCAAGCAACTCTTTTCCGTTATCCGTGTCTTTGATGCGGATCCTTTGCCCTGAGAAGTCTTGCAAGAGTGTGCGGTTGTGTATGTCTGATCCGGATAGTATGGCCTGTTCTCTGGATTCGAAGGACTCATGCTCGACCAATTGTATGCCATGCGAGTTATATATCAGTGTGTATCCGGCAATGCCTGTTTTTTCCTGGTAGGGCTTTGAGAACCCTCCGTCAATCACAAACCGTTTACCATTCGCGCGCATAGGCGTCTCGCCTTGTATAGTCCGTACGGGCACATGACCGTTAACAATGCGTCCTGAATTCGGATCCAGCCCAAACTCTGTCAGAATTTTTTTGCAAACATCTTCGTCATCCGCGAGCGAAAAATAGGCACCTTTATGTTCGTCCCATGTCTGACCTTTGGGTAGAAAATAACGTTCGAAGGTGGTCATCTTGTCTTTGTTGTACAATGGCGAGAACTCACCTTCCCAAAGATACAGCATATAGTCAAGCGCGTTCTGTTTTTCCTCGCCTTCTCCGTAGTATGCTTGTCGTATTACCGCGTCTGTTCTGTCCATGAGTGCCTTGCCGCTCACACGCTTCCCGCATACGTTTGCCTCTGAGAACGACCCGTCAGCATTCAGCGGGATAGCAGCGTGGTAGAGCAAGAATCCATTCCGTACAAGGTAGAGCGATCCATGTTCATAGAGCATCCTGAGGTGACGTTGCATTTTCTCGCTCTTACGGAACGAACGCCATAACTGATTCATTAAATCCTGTTCGTGCTGACTCAGCTTGTAGGGCTCTTCAGGATCTATCGTTGGCAGGTGTTGGTCCAGTATTTCCTGACCATTAAGTGTCCAATGTCCATTCTTCCGGACTAATTTATCCAATACGGCCCGATGGTCCATGTGCCATTCGGGGTGGCGACGTACGGTCTGCCCCTCGAGTTTGAACTGAATAATAGAAATCGCTTTGTGCATCTTCGCCATCAGTTGTGCCGATCTGGTCAGACGCGGGTTGTTTTCAAAGTCTTTGGTCTGCCAGATGGTGCAGGGATCGTCTCCATAGACGGTCATTGCGAAGTTTGCAAGTGGGAGCAGGTTGATGCCATAGCCCTCTTCTAGGGTTTCTATATTGGCATACCTGATGCTCACGCGCAAAACAGTGGCAAGCAATGCCATGTTTCCTGCCATCGCGCCCATCCATTCGATGTCGTGGTTTCCCCATTGGATATCGTAGTCGCGTATCGTGGATAGCACATCGAGTATCTTGGCAGCCCCGGGACCACGGTCAAAGATGTCTCCGACGATATGCAAAGTGTCAATTGTCAGTCCGTGAATGAGGTAACTGATAGCTATCAATAACTGCTCTGCGCAGCCCGTCTCGATGATGGCATCAATAATGGCGTTGTAATAGGTGTTGCGGTCCTTGAGCTCCAAATGGGACTCATGCAACAATTCGCCGATGATATACGCGTAATCTTTTGGAAGCAGTTTCTGTACTTTCGACCGGCTGTATTTGATTGTTACCGCCCGTGCTACTTCTACTACCTGACCTATGCGTTTCTTATACCAAGAGTTGAGACTGTCAAACTCCTTCCCTTCAGGGAGGGATGGAGTAGGCTCCTCGAATGCTCGTTTCACGAGTTCAATGCGTTCGTCAGGGTAATAAATCAACGCGCAGAGAGCCCGTTTTTCCTCCTCATCCATAGCATAGCCGTACACCTCATCCACTTTCTTGCGCACTACGCCGGAGGCATTCTTGATCATATGGATGAATGCCATTGATTCGCCGTGCAGGTCACTCACGAAATGCTCTGTCCCTTTAGGCAACGAGAGGATGGCACGCAGGTTAATCAACTCAGTGACAACAGCTTGTGCATTTGGAAATTTCTCACTTAATAAACGTAGATACCGTTCGTCTGTCATAGTATTAAACAATTTTGCGCTGCAAAATTACTGCTTTTTTTTCAAATTTGCAAATAATAGTGCATTTTTATTGATTATTAAGCTGAATTTTACAAATGCTATTTGTGTGTCATATAGAATTTTATACTATTTGACGAAAAAAAATAGCCTCAAAACTTGCATATATGCAATTTTTGTAGTATCTTTGCAGCCGAAATTGGGAAATACGCGAAAATAACATTTATATTCGATATGAGTACAACAGGAAAAGTAATCACATGGACTTCGGTGATAGCCGTTCTGGCACTCGCCGTTTTCATCTTCTTTAAGTTCTGCTTTGTCTATGCAGAAGGAGTGAACGAAGGAGACATCAACTACTTCCAGAAAGAGGGCTTTATTTTCAAGACCTATGAGGGTAAGATGATCCAGACAGGATTGAAAAATACCCACTCGCAAGGCGCCATTGTGTCCAACGAATTTAAGTTCTCCGTAGTAAAAGAAAGCGTAGCTCGTCAGTTGGATGAAGAATCTAACACCGGTGTGAAGCTTCACTGGAAGCGTTATCTTGGTACACTGCCTTGGCGTGGCAACAGTCAGTTCATTGTGGACTCCGTCTATGTGGCAAAACCCGCAACTACGGCACAGCCGGTGAAGAAATAAACCGTTAAATCGTAAATCGTTTATCATTATGATGACCGAAGAAAAATACAACTTCGTCAAGATGTACGAGCGCTCGCTCAAAGAGAATTGGGAGCTGCCTGCCGTCACTGACTATGGGACGGATGTTACCTTGACATACGGCCAATTGGCTATCAACATCGAGAAACTGCATATTCTTTTCAAGGAGTGCGGTATTAAGAAAAACGATAAGATTGCCGTTATGGGGCGTAACAATAGTAATTGGGTTACGGTTTTCCTTGCTGCAGTGACATACGGCGCGATTATCGTTCCGATTCTGCAGGATTTCCGCGCCAATGATGCCATTCACATCATCAACCATTCCGGCTCAAAACTGCTTTTTATAAGCGATATCAACTGGGAGGGAATTGACCTTGACCAGATCCCGCAGGTGTTGGCGTCGGTCAGTTTGAACGATTGGCATCCGATATCTTTGGCTTTGGATCCGAAGAAAATCAACTATGATGCCATCGCGGAGAAGTACAAAGCAAAGC
>CADBVL010000022.1 GCA_902798015.1 uncultured Bacteroidales bacterium | reverse complement strand
ATGCAAAAAAAATAAAAAAAAAATGAAATATACCGAATTTCGGACTCCGCCTTGGTTACCACCAATTCCCCCGAAATTACGTTCGCACTAACGCGCGAACTCCAATAAATTACCCCAAAAACAGTCCATTTATGCAAGCATACGCACTTTTTTGGGCTAATTTCTTGCATATTCCATTTTTTTGTAGTAATTTTGCACGCTTATTTTGAATAACTATGCGTAAATTCTTGCAAATGACTCTTGCGGTTGCTGCAGCAGCGCTGATGGCGAGTTGCGTAACCCAGAAACAGATGACCTATGTGTCGAACGCTCAACCGGAGACAGCGGACTCCATCAATGCGAATTATCAAGTTCAGTCGGAATTGACCGTCCGTATCGGCGATGCGCTTACGATTTATGTATCCGCATTGGACCCGGAGGCGGTAGTGCCGTACAACCTGCCGGCGGTAGTGTATGCTACTCCGGGCTCGACAACGCTTTCTACGACTCCTGCGCTACAGTACTACACCGTGGATGAGAACGGAGATATCGAGTTTCCGGTGTTAGGCAAACTGCACGTAGCGGGTTTGAAGCGCAATGAGGTGGAGAGTATGATAAAGGAGAAATTAGAGGTACAGGTGCTGAATCCCCAAGTACATACGCACATCGTGAATGCGAGGGTGTCGGTGCTGGGCGAGGTGAACCGTCCCGGATCCATACCGATGACAAGCGGTCGCATGACGCTTCTCGATGCGCTGGCTTCCGCCGGCGACTTGACGGTATATGGCCGCCGTGACAATGTGCTCGTGACACGCGAAGTGAACGGGAAATTAGAGATGGCACGCCTGAATATACGCGATGCGAATATCTTCACTTCGCCGTATTTCTTCCTGCAACAAAACGACGTCGTATATGTATCGCCGAACAAGGTACGTGCGGTGAGCAGTGCTAACGCGAGCTTATGGCTGAGTATGGTTTCGACCGTAGCGAGTGCGGCGACGGTGATAGTGACCGTAGTCAACTCGGCGCGCGCAAAATGATTGTTGGGATTGAAAGTTTAGTGTTTAGTGTTTAGAGATTAGAGTTTAGAGAATGGAACAAAACATGAATAATGAGATTGATGTGCGTAAGATAGTGCGCATCGTCATGGAAAAATGGTGGTGGTTTGCGATAGGTGTAGGTTTCTTCGTGCTGCTTGGTACGGCATATTACCTGCGTAAGGCACCGGATTGGGTGACGGACGCAACCATTGTCCTGCGTCAGAAAGACAGCAGTATAGGTGAGCAGTTGGGTTCGCTTGCGATGCTCGGTTTAGGCGGTAACACCGCGGCCGAGGACGAGGTAGTCGTTCTCTCTTCGCGCGGACTCATCACGCAGGCGCTGGATGCACTGAACCTCTGGGAGGCATCGTACGTGAAGGACGGATTCCGCTATAGAGGCGAGTTCCAAAACCCGGCGCTGACCATTGAGTATCTGCAACTGAGTGAACGCGGAGAGGACCGCCCGTTCCTCGTCTATGTGAAGCCGACGAAGAAAGGCTATAAGGTACGCGTGAAGAGTGGTTTCTTCCATCGTTCGACGACGAAAGTGGCGAGTCTGGACGAACCGGTAGAGACGCTCGCCGGTACGCTGCTTATTCACCCGAACCGCGAACTGAGCAGAGATACTACCTATCGTGTGATTCATAAGCGTCACGAGTTGGTGGTAGCCGATTACCGCAAGCGGATATCCGTCACGCTGCATAAGAAAGAGAGTAATATCATCAAGCTCTCGATGAAGTCGCCGATGCCGGATCGCGACCGCGTGTTGCTGCATCAACTCATTGAGCAATATAACCTCAACGCGATCGTTGACAAGAACATGCTGGCGTCGAATACGGCATCGTTCATCAACGAGCGAATGAATATCATCACGGCCGAGTTGAGTGAGGCGGAGAAGACTGTTTCGCAATACAAGGAGAAGAACAAGATTGCCGATATCGAGACGCAAGCCCGTCTGGTTCTGGAAGCCAACAGCGTGGAGCAACAGGCTATGGCGGAGATCGAGACGCAGTTGAATCTCGTGGATTATATCGATGAGTTCCTGCACAACGACTCGAAGCAAGGAAACCTCATTCCTGCCAATATAGGCATCACTGATGCGGCGTTGGAGTCGAGTCTGTCGGAGTACAACTCTATTGTATTGCAACGTATGCGTATCCAGCGTACCGCAACGGAGAATAACCCCGTGCTGGAACAAATGGACCTGCAACTGGCCTCGATGCGTCAGAACATCATCGCCACTATCAGCTCGGTGCGCGAGAGCCTGCGTATCCGTCAACGTAACCTGCAGGCACAGGATTCGAAATTCAACCGCCAGATCAAGGATGCTCCGGAGCAGGAGCGCGAATATGTACGCATCGTACGTGATCAGAAGATCAAAGAGCAACTCTATCTGTTTCTCTACGAGAAACGCGAGGAGAACGCTCTGATGCTGGCTGCCACGACTATTCCTGCGAAGATCCTCGATGTGCCACAACGCGACGTGCGCAGCCGTACGCCGAAGTTGATGAACCTGCTGGTAATATGCTTCATCTTAGGTCTGCTTTTCCCGGCGGCACTGCTGTATATCTACACGCTGTTCAATGACAAAGTGGACGATGCGAAGGAATACGAGCGTCGCGTGAAGGCGCCGATGCTGGGTGAGATCGTTCAGAACTCCCGTCAGGCGCATATAGCCATCCGTGAGGGTGAGTCCACCGTCTCGGCGGAACTCTTCCGACTGATTCGTACGAACCTGCGCTTCATCATTCCGTCGAGCGTCAAGAATCCGGTCATCCTTGTTACCTCGAGCATCAACGGCGAAGGAAAATCGTATATATCGAGTAATATCGCTCTGTCCCTCGCTATCCTCGGAAAGAAAGTGGCGCTGGTGGGTCTCGATATCCGCAAACCGATGATTGCGCAGTATTTCGGCCTGGCGCAGAAAGGCCATTTGACGGATTACCTCGCCGAACCGAGCGTGACGATAGACGATGTGATCGTACCGAGCGGTGAGCATAAGAACCTCGATCTGCTTCCTTGCGGTACTATTCCTCCTAATCCGGCGGAGTTGCTGCAGACCAAGCGCGTGGAGGAACTGTTCGCAGAACTGCGCAAGCGTTACGACTATATCATTGTCGATACCGCGCCGGTAGCGCTCGTGAGTGATACGTATCTGCTGGATCGCATCGCCGACATGACGATCTTCGTCAGCCGCTATAAGTACACGCCGACGGAGATGATCGATTATCTGAATCAACTCATCGAGCAGGAACGCATGCATAATGTCGCATGTGTGCTCAACGGCACGAAGAGCAGCCGCAAGGGCTATGGCTACGGGGCTCAGGAGAGTTGAGATTGGAGATTGAAGATTTGTTCTATAAATGATAGTTTGTGTCGCAGAGAAACCGTCCGTGGGTGAGTATATCGCCCGTGTGCTGGGTGCCAACCAGCGCAAAAACGGCTATTTCGAGGGGAACGGTTATCAGGTAACCTGGACCTTCGGTCATCTGTGCGCATTATTGGATCCGCAGGAATATTCGGAGCAGTGGAAGGGATGGAACCTGAGCACGCTGCCGATGATTCCTGCGCGATTTGCTATCAAGGTGTCCGGCGATGAAGGTGTCCACAAGCAATTCAACGTCATCAAGAGTCTGATTGAGCAAGCCGACGAGGTGATTAACTGCGGTGATGCCGGCCAGGAAGGAGAACTCATCCAGCGCTGGGTGTACCAGCAGGCGGGATGCAAATGTCCGGTGAAGCGCCTCTGGGTCAGTTCGTTGACCGAAGAGGCTATCCGTGAGGGTTTTCAGACTCTGAAAGACCAGTCGGAGTATCAGCATTTATACGAGGCGGGCATGATGCGCGCCATCGGCGATTGGCTGTTGGGCATGAACGCCACGCGCGCATATACTATAAGGTACGCACGCGGAACGGGCAAAGACCGCCAGGTGCTGTCCGTAGGACGTGTGCAGACACCGACGCTCGCACTCGTGGTGAAGCGGCAGGCGGAGATAGAGAACTTCGTGCCGCGTACCTATTGGGAGTTGAAGACCAACTACCGCGACACGCTGTTCAATGCCCAGATTCCCGTAGAAGAAGGCGAATATGCTATCACGAGCGAAGAGCAGGGACAAGCATTGGTGGACAGCATCAAAGATCTGCCGCTGACCATCACGAGCGTGGAGAAGAAGAAAGGATTGGAGTTCGCGCCGAAACTGTACGATCTGACATCGCTGCAGGTGGACTGCAACAAGAAATACTCTTTCTCTGCCGAGCAGACGCTGCAGCTCATCCAGTCGCTCTACGAGAAGCGCGTGACGACCTATCCGCGCGTGGACACAACCTATCTGAGCGATGATATCTATCCGAAAATCCCGAATACGTTAGCCGGCATCAAAGATTACTACCCGCAGGTAGCACCGCTGTTGGGCAAGAAATTGCCGAAGTCGAAGAAGGTGTTCGACAACAAGAAAGTGACCGACCACCATGCCATCATCCCGACGGGCATGCGTCCCGAAGGACTGACGGCGGACGAGAAGAAAGTATATGATCTCGTAGCGCTGCATTTCATTGCGGCGTTCTATCCGGAGTGCGAAGTGAGCAACACTACGGTGCTGGCGAAAGCAGGTGAGATCGATTTCAGGGTCACCGGCCGCGAAGTGCTCAAACCAGGCTGGAGAGCGGTGTTTGAGAATGAGCGTTCATCAAGCACGAATAGTGCAGCAAGTGCCGAAGGCACAGCAGGCGCTGATAGCGCAGCAATGTCCTCCGACGAAGACACTCCGGAGGAGACAAGGTCCCTTCCGGCTTTTACGAAAGGGGAGAGCGGAGCGCACGAACCGTTGCTGAAAGAGAAGACCACTACGCCGCCGAAGTATTATACCGAGGCAACCTTGCTGCGGGCGATGGAGACGGCGGGAAAGACGGTGGAGAACGATGAACTGCGCGAGGCGATGAAGGAGAACGGTATAGGCCGTCCTTCCACACGTGCGGCTATCATAGAGAAACTCTACCAGCGCAAGTATATCGTGAAGCAGGGTAAGTCCATCCGCGCTACCGAGACGGGAATCAATCTTATTCATACGATCATCTCTCCGCTGCTGAAGTCCGCCGAACTGACGGGTCTTTGGGAAAAGAAACTGCGTGAGATAGAGCGCGGCGAATACCAAGCGCAGGATTTCCTGACGGAGTTGAAGGAAATGACTTCGGGTGTAGTGCGCGATGTGAAGACCAACAAGGCAGGCATGCTCTGCCCCGTTTGCCGTCAAGGGTTGATTATCCGCGGAAACACACGCTATGGCTGTTCCCGCTGGCGCGAGGGGTGTACG
Organism: uncultured Bacteroidales bacterium; assembly: GCA_902798015.1. Classification (GTDB taxonomy): domain Bacteria; phylum Bacteroidota; class Bacteroidia; order Bacteroidales; family Paludibacteraceae; genus Colicola. The sequence continues at coordinate 13,462 of CADBVL010000022.1, read as the reverse complement.
TACGCTGAGCCGTTTTAGATTTAAGATTTTAGATTGGAGATTTAAGAATTGCAAAGTCGAGTTTGCAAAAAAATGCATATGTGCATTATTTTCGTCAAAAAATACACATTTTCGTGTGTTTTTTTTTGTACCTTTGTCGCCGAATTTGATGCGTATATGCGCGCGTTAATATGGAAATAACCAATTTTTTCATTTAATAACAAACTAATTCTCTATGAAACTAAATTTTAGAGTGTTCCGTACGATGATGCTTTCCGTCTTGCTTTTGTCAGGCATGGCGGCTGAGGCACGTGTAATCAGCGGAACGGTAAAAGATCCGACTGGCGAGACGATTATCTCGGCTTCCGTGGTCGTGAAGGGTACCACTATCGGTACAGTGACGGACTTCGATGGTAATTACAGCCTCGATGTGCCGGATGATGCGAAGGTGCTTGTTTTCTCCTACATCGGTATGCAGACGCAGGAGTTGAACATTACCGGCGATGTGATGAACGTAGTGCTCTCCGAGAACAGCGAAGTGCTGGAGGAAGTGGTGGTTACCGGTTATGGTACGACCAAGAAGCGCGACCTCGTTACGGCGGTTAGTTCCGTGAGTGCCGACCAGATTAAGGATGTACCGGTAGCAAGCGCAGCAGAGGCTCTGCAAGGTAAGTTGGCCGGTGTGTCCGTGACAACGGCTGAGGGTAGCCCGGATGCTGATGTGAAAATCCGTGTGCGTGGTGGTACCTCCCTGACCCAGAGCAACGACCCGTTGTATATCGTGGATGGTATGCCGGTCAGCTCCATCTCGGATATTGCGCCGACGGACATTGCTTCGATGGATGTATTGAAAGATGCTGCGGCTACCGCTATTTACGGTGCACAAGGTGCGAATGGTGTTATCATTATTACGACCAAAGACGCGAATACCGATAGTGAGGACAAGATGGTGTTCCATTTTGATTACGCAGGTTATGTGGGCTGGAAATGGCTGGCAAAACGCCCGCAGTTGTTGAGCAATACAGATTTCATCATGACGCAGATGGAGAACGCGTATTTATGGCGTGGCGGCGTCAATGATGCTAACTTCTACGACTATTTCCCCTCTCAGTATGCCGGAGACTTTGCGACGCTGATTGCAGATGCAGAGACGTTTGAGCGTACCGACTGGCTGGATAAGACCTTCGGACGTACCGGTTTTGATAGCAATCATAGTATTTCTGTCAGCGGTGGTAACAAGAATGCCACGTTCAATCTTAACTACACGCGTACTGACAACACGGCTATCATGCAGGCCTCGGATTATCATCGTAATAACTTGAGTTTGAAGGCCAAATTCAAACCTATCAAGAATATGACTATCGCGTTCAATACGCGTTATTCGGACACGAATGTGAATGGATCGGGTTCGAATACCACAAAAGACGAAGGTTCAAAGACTGCTTCTGAGTCCCGTTTGCGTAACTCGGTGGTATATACTCCGATACATCTGGAAAAGCAAGCTGTGAGCGAGGAAGATCCGGAGGACCGTTTCGGTAGCCTTTACAATCCTTTGGAGGTAATACATGATAACTACAAGAACAAGAAAGAGGTTCGCTTCAATGTGAATGGATATATCTCTTATAAGTTCCTGAAACATTTCACATGGAAATCCGAGATTGGCTACGATTACAAATCCGTGAATACCAATCGTTTCTATGGAGCAAAGACTGCTTATACGGCTCAAGTGTTGTGTCCGGGAAAGAGTGCCGGTATCGTTCTGAAGGAGTTTAATTCCAAGTTCCGCCAGACCAATACTTTTAACTGGGAGCAGAAATTTGCCAATGCGCATAATGTATCGTTGCTCTTGGGTGAAGAGATTCTTATCAATAAAGGTTGGGATGCTACTCAGACATTCATGGGCTTTGATAAGTCCATGGAGCCGGAGCGCGTGTTCCAGTTATTAGGAAGTGCTGAATCTTCGATCAGTACGAACTATATCGACCCAAATGATAATATGTTATCATTCTTTGCCCGCGCGAACTATGATTACAAGTCTCGTTACTATGTGTCGTTGACCTTCCGTGCTGATGGTTCTTCCCGTTTCACGAAAGGAAACCAGTGGGGCTTCTTCCCGTCAGCAGCCGTTGCATGGAATATCGCCGAGGAGAGCTTTATGGAGAACGCGCAAAGTTGGATGTCTCAATTGAAACTGCGTTTCTCGTACGGTACTGCGGGTAACAACCAAGTGAATTTGGGATACCTGTATCCTGATTTCGTGACCAGCCAACCGGGAATACCCTGGATCAGCGGAATTACGAATGTTTCCTGGATTGCCGGTGGCAGCAAGAAGATTGCCGCGAACCCGAATCTGAAATGGGAGACCACAATCACCCGAAACCTCGGTCTTGATTACGGTTTCTTCAACCAGCGTTTGAGCGGTTCTCTCGATCTCTATCTCAATACCACAAAAGATCTGATTTTGCTTTATAACTTAAGCCAAAGCTATTCTGCTCAGTATCGTAATATCGGTTCTACAGAGAACAGAGGTATCGAGTTCTCGGTGAACGGAATCATCCTGGATCATCGTGCTAAAGATTTGCATTATAACTTGAGCGTTAGCGCAAATATCGCTGCGAACAAGACTATCGTGAAAGATCTGGGTGGTCTGGAGAGTCTTCCGGCTCCGACAGGTCTCTTCTCCGGTACGCTGCCTGAGTTTAATGCATTCCCTGGTCAGGCAATAGGTAATATCTATGGTTTCAAGACCGATGGTATTTATCTCGCTTCACAGGATTTTGAGGACTACAGCGGTGTTAACTGGCAGTTGAAAGACAATGCGGTACAACCTCATGCAGATCAAGGTAAAGCTTACCCGGGTATGGTAAAATTGGCAGATGTGTCAGGCGCTAATGGTACGCCGGATGGCAAGATTGATGCCAACGATTTGGTTATTCTGGGTAATGCACTGCCTAAGTGCTCCGGAGGTTTCTCTATCAATTTCAATATTGGTGGAGAAAAATGGGGACAGATTGACTTGGGTGCAAACTTTACATATGCAATCGGCAACAAGGTCCTGAATCTGAATAAGATGGACTGGACGACCATTGGAACAAGTGATAACAAGACCTCCTGGCGTAACATGCTGTTTGACGTGGCATTCCAAAACCGCTACTCGATGTTTGACGCCACCGGAGCTTATTTGCCGGATGTGATTAGCGCCCGTCCTGAGATTGGATATGATTTCGATTTGATGGCTAAAGAGTTGGATGCAATCAATGTGAACAAGACTCGTTCTCCTTATTCGAAGGGCTATTTGATTACAGATGAATTTGTAGAGGATGGCTCATTCCTTCGTCTCAACCAACTCACCTTGGGTTATTCGTTGGCAGAAAAATGGATTAGCAAGGCGTATATCACCAAATGCCGTATCTATGTTCAGGCAAGTAATCTCTTCTGCGCAACCAAATATTCGGGCTTCGATCCGGAGGTGGATGTGCTGGGAAGCAAGAATCCTCTTCAGCCGGGTGTTGACTATTCGGCTTATCCGAAGAGCCGCGGCTTCAACGTAGGTGTTAACTTGTCATTCTAAATCGTAAAAAATTATACAGCAATGAAAAAGTATTTTAGTTATATTTTGATGGGCGTGGCAGTGCTTTGCACCGGTTGTGATGATTTCTTCTCCAACAACTCGCCCTCTTCTATGGACTCTCAGATTTTTGCTTCCGATGAGCAGACTGAGCAAGTGATAGCAGGAATATATGCTATTTTGGGCGAGCAGAACTCCTATCGTTCACGTTTAGGTGGTCCGTGGGTAATGCCCGGAACCGACATCGAATTCTATGCTCCAAGTAGTACATCAGCTACGCCGGACTATGCGGTCTATTCGATGACAAGCGCAGGACATACGGATTTGAACGTGAAGGACAAGAATCCGTGGGCGTATTTAACGGTCGGCATTGAGCGTGCCAATGTAGCTATCAACGGTATCGAGCATGGTTCGGATACTACGAAAGCCACCTTCCGTTATCTCTATGGAGAGGCGTTGACACTTCGCGCATGGATGACTTATGAAATGCTCAAATTATGGGGTGATATCCCGTATATGTTCGCCCCGATGGACGGAACGGATGCGTCTATTTATCCGAAGAAAGTGGACCGCAACCTCGTATTCGAGAAACTGCGTGTCGATTTGAAACATGCGGCTCAGTTGATGCCGAATGCCGCTGAGTGTCCGGGTATAGTTCCCTCGCTTATCAAAAAAGCAACGGTGGAGCGTATGAACCGTGAGTTCGCTTTGGGTCTCTTGGCGCGTATCGACCTGGTGTATGCAGGCAAGGCATTGCGTCCTTTGCAGATGGCACCGGGAAGTTCATGGAAAGTGGATTTCAACGTGGACGAGAGCAAACGTATCGAGTTGCTGAACGAAGCCATGTGGGCATGCGAAGAAGTGATCAATGCCGACGGCTATTCCAAACTACTGGACAACTATCAGGATGTCTTCAAAGCCGTTTCCGCTAGCGTAACGGATTACAATCAATCCGAGAGTCTTTGGGAGATACCGTTTGCAGACGGATACCGCGGCCAGTTCATGAACCGTATGGGTGCTTATGTAAACAAGACCGCAATAGCTTCGAACCTGCTGAAAGGTATGGCGGCCGGCAAATCCAAATCCAATGCGAAGATTGTGGCTACTCCTTCCTATGTCTTCTCCTTTGAACAGGGGGATAAACGCAAATGGGTTACTTTGAGTCCGGGAGAATGGGCGTATGACGCTGATTCCAAGATTGAGGGAACATCCGGCAGCGTGCTTTACCAGAGTCCGGAAAAGATAGTAAAGAACTACTTCGGTAAGTATCGTCAGGAATGGATGATCTTTACAACAGCCGGAGATGAGGATGGTATCAATATCCCACAAATGCGTTTTGCTGATGTGCTGCTGATGTACGCTGAGGCTGCTATCGGTAGCGTATGCGGAGTAAAACCGACACGACCGGATAATCTCGGTGCACAGTCGTTATTTGATAAGGTACGTGCGCGTGCAGGACTTCCCTCCAAACCACTGACAATGGAGAATATGATGCAAGAGCGTGCATGGGAGTTCGGCGGCGAATTTATCCGTAAATATGACTTAATGCGATGGGGCGTATTCGCTGATAAGTTATGGGCTGCCCAAGAAGACATCGCAAACTTCACACACGTAACCAATGGTAAGATTGATTTTACTGGAACTCCGTATGAAGGCAAATTATCGGATGCTATCTATGTAAAATATGCCACCACCAACGCGGTAACAAAAGATGGCTCTACTGCTTACCGCATTGAGCAGATATATGGTCTCCAGTTAGGCGAGAATGGCGTACCGAACGGATATGTTGACGGTAGTGAAACCGGAGGATGGGTAAAAAGCGATGCCTATATTAGCAATGGTGCTCCAGCTGCCAGCATGATAGCAAAGTACGGTCATCGTATCTTTGATGCAGATTTGACAAAGGAACAATTGGAGGCACGCCAATATTGGCCAATCTTTAATATCATCTTAGGCGCAAACTTCAACCTCTATAATGACTACGGATATTAGAAAAATCCTGTTCTTGCTGGTATTCGTCCCCGGAATCTTGGTAACATGCCAAGATTCCGGAGATGGACCAACTCCTCCTGCCGGAAAGGTAATTGCCTTCCCGGGAGCAGATGGTGGTGGCCGTTATACAACAGGCGGACAGGGTGGAAGCATATACGTGGTTAATTCGCTTGAGGACGATATAGTGGATCCCAAGATAGGTACTCTTCGTTATGGAATCCAAACTACCGGAAAACGAATCATCGTATTTAATGTATCCGGACGAATTGACCTGAAAGGAGATTTGTCAATTCGCTCCGGTAGTGTAACTATTTTAGGACAGTCAGCTCCCGGGGATGGTATATGCCTCTCCGGCTACCCGCTTCTTGTGCGTGCCAACAATGTGATTATACGTTTTTTGCGTTTCCGGATGGGGGATTTGAATGGTCGTGAAGCGGATGCATTAACGATAGAAAAGGGGCATAGCAATATCATTATTGACCATTGTTCCTGCTCATGGAGTACGGATGAATGTCTCTCTATCTATGGTGTGGAGAATGCGACCGTGCAATATTGCATTGTGTCGGAATCACTGAACAACTCCGTCCATGCAAAAGGTGCCCACGGCTATGCAGGCATTTGGGGCGGTAAGAACACGTCATTCCACCATAATCTGCTCGCGCATCACAGCAGCCGTATGCCGCGTTTCGACCATGATTATGTGACCGAAGCAAATGTAGGCCCCACTGATTTTATCAACAATGTAGTCTATAACTGGAAAAGTAATTCCGCTTACGGTGGAGAATCCCGAAAATCCTCCGGTAACCAGCGCCAGTATAATTTCGTAGCCAATTATTACAAACCCGGTCTGGCTACCAAGAGCGGAGTCAAAGCGCGCTTGCTGAATCCGACTACCCAATGCGGCTATTGCGGAAGCAGTGTCGTTCCGGGGAAATTCTATGTGGTCAATAATACCATGTATGGCTCATCAACCGTGACCGCTGATAACTGGTCCGGTGTGTATCCTGATGAGAGCAGTAAAAAGGAGCAATGTAAATCCGATGCGCGGTTTACATTCGACTACTGCATGAAAAATGAGCAAACGGCGCAGCAGGCTTTTGACGCCGTGCTGGCGAAAGCCGGGTGCTCGTTGGTGCGCGACGCCATCGATACGCGTATTGTGACGGAAGTACAGAACGGTACCTATACCTATGAGGGGTCGAATAAAGATGTCAAAACGGAAAATTTGTCCTTGTGCGGATTGATTGATACACCCGCAGATGTAGGCGGATGGCCTGAATACAAGGGGACAAAAGACTTCTCGTTAGATACAGATAAAGATGGTATGCCAAACGAGTGGGAGACATTGCATGGCTTAGATCCCGAGGACCCGAAAGATGCCAGAGCTACTACATTGAGCAAACCTTACCTCAATTTGGAGGTATATCTAAATGATATCGTAGCACATTTATATTAAGGTATATACAGAACGTCAAAAAATCTACATTTTTCAGCAAAATGTAGTTAGACATATAAAAAAAATGTAGTAATTTTGCGGCGGATTTGTAAAGACAAATCAATTAACCCAAATATTAACAATTTAAAATCAAAAGCATTATGAAGAAAATTTTCCTCTTTGCAGCAGCTGCAGTAGCTGCTTTGAGTATGAATGCAGCTTCGTTTACCGGTTTTGACGCTGGTTCGAATCTTGGCGAGCAAATTGCTGCCGGTTTGGCAACAGATCTCGTAAACGTTGTATTCGATCAAACTTCTGAAGGCAAGTACAGCGTAAACCTCGTTACCGGTGGTACGGAGGGTTCGTTCAAGTTTGGCGGCGTAGTATTCGCATACACCAACTCCGCTGACGGCGCAACCGCTTACAAGACCTATGGCACTTACATCCAGCCGAACGGTAAGGATCGTGAAATTCGTATCCCTGCAGGCGCAGGAGAGAGCGCAAAAGTTGTTTTGGTTGAAGCTTGCGCAGGTGTATTGGTTAATGGTGAGTCGAAAGACCTCGTAGCTGGTGAGAATATTCTGGCAGGTTCTGCCAGCGGTATTGTTTTGAAGACCGTTTCTACCAAGCCGAAAATCATGGCTATCCTTCCTGCTGAAGGCGGCGAAGGCGGCGAAGGCGGCGGCGGTGGTGATGACCCCGTAGTACCCGGTTCCTTCGATGGTTTCTCTGCTGAAACGCAAGCTCTTGGCGAGCAGATTGCAGCAGGTTTGGCTCAGAACCTTGTAAATATCACGTTTGTAGAGACCTCTGAAGGTAAATACAGCGCAAACCTCGTTGCCGGTGGTCAAGAGGGTTCGTTCACTTTCGGCGGTGTTCAATTCGCTTACACCAACTCTGCTGATGGTGCTACCGCTTACAAGACCTACGGAACTTACATCCAACCGAATGGTAAGGATCGCGAGATTCGCATCCCGGCTAAGGCAGGTGAGAAAGTACGTATCTTACTTACTGAGGCTTGCGCAGGCGTGTTGGTTGACGAAGTTTCTACCGATTTTGCTGCAGGTGAGAATATTTTGACCGCAACGAAAGATGGTATCGTTCTGAAGACCGTTTCTACCAAACCGAAATTCCAAGCTATTCAGCCGGCTGCTACTCAAGGTGTAGAGAACATCTTTGAGGAGACTACCAAAGCTGTTAAGTTCATCCACAACGGCCAAGTAGTAGTTAAGAAGGGTGACCGCTTCTTCAACCTCCTCGGTGCTGAGATCGCTCTCTAATCTGAGAAGTACTACAACTTAAAACAAAATAGGCTCGCGCGTGCGAGCCTATTTTGTTGCTGATATTTTCCTTTGTTCCACCTGGTTTCCACCTAATCCCAAAGGGTGCTCAATGGATGCTGAAAGGGTGCTCAAAGGCTGCTTAGTCCTAGATCACTCTAACGTCAGCCTAACGTCTTCCCTTACTCCAGCGGTTTACCGTTCCACTTGAGGTCCTTACTACGCTTAATAGTATTCTCTCTCTGCGGACTCATGGTGCAGTTTTGGAAGGTGATCTTCTCGGCATTGTCGATACTCATTCCTTCGCGTGTGCCGTACCAGCTGATGCCGTCGAATAGGATATCATGAACCGGTAGACCTTTCAAACCCGTCATGTTCACTGCCTTCTTCGAGTTGACACACGTGATATTGCGGAACGTGATATTGCTCCACTCGGGGAAGAACTTACTCTTATCGTCATTGTCTGTCGCACCGCGACCACCTGCTGCACGATCTGCATAACCAGACTCAAAGAAGAAGTCCGCCTCACGAATATTCTTCATCACGATATTGATGCAGTAGATATCTTCGCACCAACCGCCTCGACCCGGCGCCGACTTGAAACGGCAACCGGTATCCGTGCCGTCGAATACACAATCCTTTACGATGATACGCTGCATGCCGCCGCTGTATTCCGAACCGATGACAAAACCGCCGTGCGCACGATAGACCGTGTCATTGCAAATCAAGAAATCGCGTTGCGGACCGGCATCTACACCTTTCTGACCCGCGCCGCCTTTCATACACAGACCGTCATCGCCGCAGTTTACCTTACATCCGGCAATAAGCGCCACCTGTACGTTGCCCGGATCGATGGCATCGCCGTTCTGTGCCCACCATGGGCAATCAATCGTCACATTCTCAATAATCAGGTTCTGGATACGCGACGGTACGAGGTGCAGTTTAGGACTGTTCCGAATCGTCACACCTTCAACCACTACGTTCTTCGAATCAATGATGCTGACCAAGGTCGGACGCATATTACTTTGTGCCTCTGGCGTAGCGGCGATATTAGGAATACCCAGTTCCGGATTGAGATTGAACGGATACCAGATACGATAGGTCTTATCGTCCGGCTTGAGTGTGCCGCCCAGCGCCAACGCCTCGTCCCATACATCCTTCAATCCGCCATCACGTACCACTTTCTTCTCCTTGATCGGACGCCAGATGAAGCCCTGACCGTCAATCACTCCCTTACCGGTGATACCGACATTCTCGCATTTGGATGCATAAATGAACGCGATGCATTTCTGGCTGCCGTCGCGCGGATTGCCTTTCTGCACATACAGTTCGCGATTCTCGCTAAAGAGAATGGTTGCCCCCTTCGAGAGATGAAGGTCGATATTGCTCTTCAGGGTAATCGGACCGGTCTTCCAAACACCACGCGGCACAATGACGTGACCGCCGCCTTTGTCACTTAGTTCCTTAATCGCTGCCGCGAAAGCCTCAGAACAATCGGTTTTACCGTCAGGCACTGCGCCGAATTGGGCGATGTTCACCGATGTGGCAGGGAATTTCACTTCCTGCACGTGCTCGATCTCAATCGGCAGATCGACATAATACTTGTCGTACTTGCTTTGTGCGCTGAGGCTCAGCGCCGCGCCCATCAAGAGGGCGGAGAGTAGAATTTTTTTCATGATAGGTGTTATTTGTTGTTTTTTTTCGATATTTCGATATGTCGATATTTCGATGTGTTAGGTGCAATAATCATGCCAAATCGGCAATCTTCAATGCCGCGTTGATGCCGTCAAGTGCGGAACTGGTGATGCCACCGGCATAGCCTGCTCCTTCGCCACAAGGGTAGAGCAGGGGAGTGGAGACGGATTGTAGCGTCTCGGGATCGCGTGGAATACGTACGGCACTGCTGCTGCGACTCTCTACGCCTACTATCACCGCCTCGTTCGTCAAGAAGCCCGGATACTTACGGTCAAAATCCCGAAAACCCTGTTGCAACCGGTGACCTATGTGCGCCGGCAACCATTGGTCAAGACGACTCGGTACAATACCGGGTAAGTAACTGCATTTCGGCAGATCCTTGCTCGCTTTGCCTGCCACGAAATCCCGCAAGCGTTGCGCCGGTGCGGCTGATGGCTGACTGCTGATGGCTGATTGCTTGAACGCTTCGCGTTCCAACGCTTCCTGGTATTCAAGTCCACGGAGGGGATTGTCGCCCGGAATATCTTCCGGATTGATTTGCACTACCATACCGCTGTTTGCGAAAGGGGAGTTGCGATGACTCGCACTCATCCCGTTCACTACGCAAGTCTCCGGTGTGCTTCCCGCAGGAACGATGTACCCGCCCGGACACATACAGAAGGAATAGACCCCACGACCATCGACTTGCGTCACTAACGAATACGAAGCGTTCCCTACATAGGAGATGGTTTCGGTATATTGGGATCCAGAGATATCGATATTTCGACCCTTAAAATACATGAGGCGGTTGATGAGCGATTGCGGATGTTCGGCGCGTACCCCCATCGCAAAACCTTTGGTTTCGAGAGCCACTCCTTCTGCCGCTAACATCCGATAGGTATCGTGGGCAGAGTGACCGATAGCCAATATCACTGGCGTGATAGGTTTAGAGTTTAGAGTTGAGAGTTGAGAGAGGGAGTCGATTTTTGTCTCAAAATGTATCTCTCCGCCGTGCTGAATAATACATTCGCGCATGTTTTTGATGATCGTCGGCAACTTATCGCTACCGATGTGCGCATGTGCTTCGTAGAGCACGGTGTCAGGGGCTCCGAAATAATGGAAGAGTTCCATCACCCGCTGCATGTTTCCGCGTTTCTTGGACCGCGAGAAGAGTTTTCCGTCGGAGAAGGTACCTGCTCCGCCTTCGCCGAAACAGTAGTTCGACTCGGGATTAAGTCCTTCGTTCCTATTGAGCAATGCGATATCTTTCTTTCGTTCGCTGACTTCCTTTCCGCGTTCGTAGAGGATGGGTTTGATGCCATGCTCCAGCAACGTCAGCGCGGCGAATAATCCTGCCGGACCCGCACCGATGATGATGGCCGAGCGCACAGCCTTATGTACGTCTTGGAAGACGGGTGGCTCGTAGAGTGGGATAGGTGCATCCTTCGCGATAGGACGGCCTTCGTCGTCCGTTAATACAGTAAGATGCACGCGCAACTCCCGCTGCCGTGCATCTACTGAACGTTTCACTACCCGCCATTGTTGCTCCGCTTCGTGTGCCTCACGCGGGGATAATATGTATTGGCTGGTAGCCATTAAGTATTAACCGATCTTGGACAATACAACCTCCAGACCCAGTTCTTTCACTTTCTCGGTGATCTTACCTTCGAGCTCCTCGCACAGATCCGGATTGTCAGCCAGCACTGCTTTCACGTTGTCACGTCCTTGACCGAGTTTGGTATCTCCATAACTGAAGAACGAGCCGCTCTTCTTGATCAGTTCGGTAGCCACTGCAAAGTCCAGGATCTCACCTACGCGGGAGATACCTTCGTTGAACATGAGGTCGAACTCCGCTTTCTTGAACGGAGGTGCCACTTTGTTCTTCACTACTTTTACGCGCACTTGGTTACCTTTGATAGTCTCTCCGTCCTTGATCTGTCCCGTGCGGCGGATATCCAAGCGCACGGAAGCGTAGAATTTGAGGGCGTTACCACCGGTAGTGGTTTCGGGGTTACCGAACATCACACCGATTTTCTCGCGAAGCTGGTTGATGAAGATGACGGTCGTGCCGGTTTTGTTCACCGATGCGGTCATCTTGCGCAATGCCTGGCTCATCAGACGCGCTTGGAGACCGACTTTGTTATCTCCCATCTCGCCGGCGATCTCAGCCTTCGGCGTAAGCGCCGCAACGGAGTCGATCACAATGAGATCAACAGCAGCAGAACGAATTAGAAGCGGTCGAAAGCATGCTCTGCATCGATGATAGCCGCAATACCGCCCTGCTTCTGAACCTCCGCCATGGCGTGGATGGCCAGCGTAGTCTTACCGGAAGACTCCGGACCGTAAATCTCAATGATACGTCCTTTCGGATAACCGCCTACGCCTAACGCAAGGTTCAATCCTATACTGCCGGTCGGAATGACGGCTACGTTCTCGATATTTTCATCGCCTAACTTCATAATAGCGCCTTTGCCGAAGTTCTTGTCGATCTTCGCCATCGCTGCCTGCAGCGCTTTCAGCTTTTCTGCTGAGGGTTGTTTGTTTTCTGCCATAATATATATGTATTTAATAGTTTCGTAATACCGAAATATCGATAGACCAATATTCCGACTGCAAAATTACACAAAAAAAACGACATACGCAAGCGTATGTCAATTTTTTTCATAATAACGGCAAAATTGTGTCAGTCCGCATTTTTCGCATTGCGGTTTACGGGCCGTGCAGACATACCTGCCGTGCAATAACAGCCAGTGGTGCGCTTTGGGGATAACGCTCTCGGGGATATACTTGACGAGTTGGCGTTCTGTTTGCAGCGGATTCTTGCTATTTGTAGTAAGGCCCAGTCGTTCGCTGACGCGGAAGATATGCGTATCTACCGCCATGGTAGGTTGATTCCAGATGACGGCACAAACTACATTCGCGGTCTTGCGGCCAACGCCTTGCAGCGTCTGCAGATCGTCGATATTGTCGGGAACAACGCCTCCATAAACCTCTGTCAGGCGTTGCGCCATCTGTACCAGATGTTCGGCTTTGGAGCGCGGGTAACTGACGGACTTGACATATTCAAACACCTCATCACTCGTTGCCTTGGCCATCACCGCCGGTGTGGGGAATGCTTCAAAGAGTGCCGGCGTCACCATATTGACGCGTTTGTCGGTGCATTGCGCCGAGAGCATCACTGCCACCAATAACTCATAAGGGTTACGGTAGTTCAGTTCACTCTCCGCTACAGGCATGTTTTGCTCAAACCAACCGAGGATATTTTCAAACCGCTGTTTGGTTGTCATGATATGTCTTGCTTAGAAATTGCAGCACTTGTGTTGCGCGCTGTTGAACATCCGCTGTCTCGGGGCTGATTTCGCGTTTCTGCAAACGAAGAAGCATGATCTGGTATAATAATATCAGACATGCTTCGATGTCGCTCATCGTAGGCCGGTCCGTCTTGGCTTTGAGAAGGTTGAGCGATGGTTGCAAACGAATGATGGCGGCGCGATACATTGCATCCTCATCCACTAGGGCGCGGTGCAACTCTTC
>CADBVL010000021.1 GCA_902798015.1 uncultured Bacteroidales bacterium | reverse complement strand
GTCCATCTTTCGTGCCTCCTTGCGATCAATCACTGGTGTCGGGTCGAAGTTCTTCACTTCGCCCGCGAAATGTGTCTTGAAAAGTGTTGCGTCAAAAGCAGTGATAGGCGCAATACCATTCTTGCCGTTCACCAGCGCTTCCCATGTCTCCGGAGCGGAATTACCCACTGGAGTCAATGCTCCGAGTCCCGTTATTACAACTCGTCTTAACTGCATAATTATCCTACGTGTAAATAAAAAGCATACGAGTTTACAGTTTTCCCGTAAACTCGCAAACTAATGTAAAAAGAAATTTACTTTCCGGCTTTCTTTTCTACATAAGCGATAGCGTCGCCTACGGTAGCAATCTTCTGAGTGTCCTCGTCGGGGATAGAGATACCGAATTCTTTCTCAAACTCCATGATCATCTCTACGGTATCCAGCGAATCAGCACCCAGATCGGTCTGGAAATTAGCCTCGTTAGTTACTTGAGACTCCTCTACACCAAGCTTATCAACGATGATTGCTTTTACTTTTGCGTCAATTTCTGCCATAATATTGAATCGATTAAGTTAATATTTTTCAAATGTGGGTGCAAAGGTACTGCTTTTTTTTGAAATGTGCAAATTTTTTTGCGTTATTTTATGTTTTTGTCATTTAAATATAGCACAATCTTACCCAAAAACTCTCCGCTCTTCGCCATTTGGCATACAGGAATGCTGTCTCCGTCCAAATTGGCGACCCGTAAATTATCATATAATTTATGGGTGTGTCCGCCTATCACCACATCGATGCCTCGTGTATGTGAAACGAGGGCGGTATCGCATACATCTTCGGGTGCTTTTCCGAAGGTTCCCATATGACTGAGGCAAACGATAATGTTGCATTTTTCCGCTCGCAGCTGCTTCACTTGTTCTTGTGCAACAGAGTAGGGTTCGAGATAACGGGCGGGAAGGAAATTCTTGTCGGAAATCAAGCCTTTCGGGTCGCAGCCCAGGCCGAAGATACCGATCTTTAAACCGCCTTTGCGCACAATCGTGTTCGCTTGTACGATGCCTTCCAAGGGAGTGCCGGTGAAGTCGTAATTGGCACAAACCACGGGAAACTTTGCGGTCTTGAGAACGGCTGCGAGCGTGTCGAGTCCGTTATCGAACTCATGGTTGCCGAGCGTGACGGCATCGTATCCCATGCGATTCAGCGCGGCTATCTCCACGCGTCCGTGGAAGAAATTGAAATACGGCGTACCTTGACAGAAATCGCCGGCATCGACCAGTAGCAGGTGTTTGTCCAATGCCCGTTCCTGACGGATCAGTCCCATACGGCGGGCATAGCCAGCGCGGCCGTTGGACTTGGGCTCTACCTGCGAATGGGTGTCATTCGTGTGAAGAATGGTCAGATGATCTTGCGGCGTGCAAGACAATAGAAGGAAAAAAGGACAAAGTACAATGTACAAAGAAATTCGTTTCATGGTATATAAATCAGCAATTAGCAATTAGCAATCAAAACCTCCGCTCTATCTCTTCATCGGTGACGAGTGAGACGATGGTCTTGCCATCGGCTGTGCGGCGGTAGTTAGGGAGAGCCATCAGGCGTGTGAGGATATCGCGCATCTCGCTTTCTGTCAGCGTTTTGCCGCTGGGGATGGCTGCCTGTTCGGCTAAGGACGTAGCAATCTGTCTGCGCCATTCCTCCCGCGTGTCTGCGCCGCGGCTGCGCACTTGATGAAGGATGTTCTGAAGAACCGGAATAGGTGACTGATTGGCTATTTGCGCCGGAACACCTTGAATGCTATAACTGTCCGGACTGAGTTGCTCCAGGTCAAAACCGATGGATTGCAAGTCCGGCAGAATCTGTCCGATCAGTACCATCTCGTCCGGTTGGAGGGTTAATATCTCGGGAAAGAGCAGTTGCTGCATGGCGCCTTGCGCGTGCGCGAGTTGCTCCATAAATTGCGCGTACAACACGGCTGCGTGCGCGCGGTGAGGATGAATGAGTAACAGACCATCCTCTGTGGACATAAACAGATATCGCCCGTGCTGCCATAGCGGCGCCTGCTCTACGTCCGGAATCATCAATCTCTCATCAGGCAGCGAAGCTGTATCATTGAGTCCGCCCTGCGTACGCTCATTCTTTATTCCCTCATAGAGGGTCTCCCATCCTTTTACCGGTTGTTTGTCCGGATAGATGGCGCCGCGGGTATGGAAGGGGTTGTATTGCGGATCGACACTCACTTTCGGTCGTTCCACCGGTCGATTGGTCGGTAAGGGGATGTCGATATTGCCGGCCGTGTCGAAATCGATTTGCGGGGCGAGGGTGAACTTACCCAGAGCCTCGCGTACGGATGCCATAAGGATCTGGAAGATCGCCTGCTCGTCCGCGAACTTAATCTCCGTCTTTGTCGGATGGATATTGACGTCGATAGCCTCGGGGGCAATATCGAAATAGATGAAGAAGGAGGGTTGGTAGTCGGCTGTAAGCATGCCCGAGTAGGCTGTCTGCACCGCTTTCAGGAAATACGGATGGCGCATATAACGGCCGTTGACGAAGAAGAACTGCTCTGCCTTGCGCGTGGCCGATTCGGGTTTGATGACAAATCCGCGGATGGAAACCAGGTCGGTCTCGGTGCTGACATCCACGAAGTTGGAAGTGAACACATTCCGTTTGGGGTTGCCGAACACGGCTTCGATGCGCTGTTTCTCTGTGCCTGCCGGCAGTTCAAGGAGTATCTCATCGTTATGCACAAAAGTGAACGCCACTTTCGGGTACACCAGCACGATATGGTAGAACTCCGTCATGAGGTTGCGCAACTCCGTCTGGTCGGACTTGAGGAACTTACGGCGGACGGGAACGTTAAAGAAGAGGTTGCTTACCTTGATGTTTGTGCCCACGGGGCATGAGCATACCTCCTGTCGTACGACGTCCGAACCGTGTATCTCGATGAGTGTCCCGGTCTCATCTTCTTCGCGGCGGGTAGTCATCTCCACTTGCGCCACGGCGCATATACTTGCGAGGGCTTCTCCGCGGAAACCCATCGTACGCAGGCTGAAGAGATCCTGCGCCTCGCGTATCTTGCTGGTGGCATGGCGTTCGAAAGCCAGACGGGCGTCCATCTCACTCATGCCAATGCCGTTGTCAATCACCTGCAGCAGTGTGCGACCGGCATCGCGAACAATAACCTGAATGCGGGTCGCGCCCGCGTCCAGACTGTTCTCCACCAACTCTTTCAGACACGATGCGGGACGTTGAATGACTTCGCCCGCCGCGATCTGGTTGGCCACGCTATCCGGTAACAGATGAATGATGTCCACTTTAAAGTTTAGAGTTTAGAGTTTAAAGTTTAGAGGAGCACGTAGAAAGCTACGATGAGAAGTCCGAGCAGGACGAGCCAGAAGACGAGTCGTGATTGTTTCTTCTTTCGCAACTCGGTCATGTTCTTCTCGTGCTCTTCACGAAAAGCCCCGCGATGAAGACGCGCAAGTTTTCTATCCTTGCGCGCCTCCTTTTCCTCGTCGTAGTAAATGGGGCGATAGTCCCACTCACGGGGTTTTTGTACTTTTGGAAAAAGTACGGACATTACTTAACGATTGCTTGGAACTCAGCTTCCTCAGCGAACTTAGCGAACTCGATATCCTGAGCAGCGCGGTTCTTGAGTGCAGCGTCCTGAGCGATAGCCGATTTGAGGTTGTCGATCACGGCAGCTTTGTCGTTGGTGCGTGCACCTACTACAGCCTTGAGGTAAGCAGTCGTAGCATTCGGCTCTTTTACATTAGCCAATGTCTTGGCAGCACCTGCGTAATCCTCGCTGAGGATCTGCTGAACAGCTGCGTTGTTGGTTGCGTTGTCTGCGTAAGCTTTCTTTGCTGCAGCGTAGTCACCCTTCTTGGTGTAGAGGGTACCGAGGGCTGCGTTGAGGTTACCCTTGGTGCCGGCAGCCTTGCCGAGGTACTCTTCTGCCTTCTCCAGGTCACCGTCAGCCATAGCTGCGATACCTGCGTTGTAGTTCACGTCCGGATCGTTCGGTTGGATTTCCAGCGCGTGACCGAAGCAACGGCGCGCCTCTGCGATATTGCCGTCCTCCAGGTAGAGTTGGCCGAGGCTGTTCCAAGCGCGGTAGTCGTTGTAGATATCAGCTGCCTTAGCATAGAGCGCGGTCTTCTCAGCGCGGTCATTGGTCAGCGTAGCTGCATAGAGCAACTCCTCAACGCTCAGTTGAGCCGGGTCGTTCTTTGCCAACTCGCGGATCTCGTCATCGCTCTTACCGATCAGGTCGGTGGTGAGGATGAGGCGGCTGCGACGGAGAGCCGGGAGGATCTCCTCTGCGATAGTACCATATACATTGCTCAGGTTCTTGATCTGTGCTTCGCGCTCCTCAGGATCGCTGTACATCGACAGCACGCGGAGTACCAGGTCTTTATCCTGCATGTTGCTGTTCTCCATTGCTTTCTGGAAGCCTTCCCAGTCCTCAGCGGTGATGTTCGACTCGATAGCGTTGTTCACCTTGTTCTTCTTGAGGTCTTTCTTGAGGAAGTTAGCAGCAGCTTTCTGACGGTTCTGAGCGAGTTTCTCGTTCAGGTCCATACCGCCATCCGGCGAAGCATAACCGGAAACCTCAATCTTGTTGATCTCTTTCTTCTCGTTGTCCTTTGCGTCCTTGAGGGCTGCTTGCAGACCTTTTACGCTCTCAGACTTCGTCTCAGACGAACGAAGTTCAGCACTCTGGATGAGGAACTTGATGTCAGCCTCGGTGAGCTCTTGGATTACGCGTTGGAACTTGTCCGGGGTGGTTGCGCTCTTGTTGTCGCGTGCGTCAGCCAACTCGTCGGTTGCGACTACACCGTCAGCGATCTTGAGGTCAGGGATCTCAATCACTTTCTTGCCTACTTTAGCCTCGAAGCGCAGGTAGAGCTCCGATTTGCGCATAGCGGGAACATAGTCGAAAGAGCAGCTCTGGCTGTACTTACCACCGTTGCGGTAGTTCACGGTCTTGCCGTTCTCTTTTGCCTTCTCGCCTACATAGGTAACAGGCTCGCCAACTACCTCTTGTCCCTCGAATTTGAGGACCGGAGTAACGGTGAGCACACCTTTCTTAGCGAATTTCTTCTCAGGGAAAGTACCGGTGATCTCAGCGTCCACTTTGTTGCCTACTTTTACCAGCGGACTCGGGTTGACGCTAATCTGCTCGGGGTTCGGTAACGATTTGTTACACGATGCCAACAATGCTACTGCAGCAATGAGGCTCAGGAATAAACCTTTCTTCATAATGTCTATAAATTAGTTAATTTATGTTGATTGTTCGTATCAAAATGCGCCACAGACACATTTTACGCCGCAAAGGTACAACATTTTTTTGATATACGCAAGCATTTCCCGTTTTTTTTACTAAAAAAGCCAAAAAAGACACCCCGAAGGGTGCCGTTTATTTTATGTCCAGTGCCTGTTTGATAGAGGTCTGCATGTCACGCGTGACTTGTTTGCGGAAAAGCCAATGGGCGGGTCCGCCGGGAATGCGCTGCATGATGCCGCTGTTCGAATGGATGGCATAGATAGGGCGTATGCGCCAACTGTCGTTGTACCGGTTCTGCCGGTCGTACATACATATCTCCCACCAGTTTGTGCCTCTGTCTTCCCGCCACCATTCGCCGCATACATAGCCGTTGTCGAGTCCCCAGTTGGATACGGCTTTGGCATTGGGGAAGCCGGCCTGGCTGTACACGTAATCGGGCATCAGAACCGTATCGATGGTCTTGCCCATCGTGACGCGTGTGGCGATAGCTGAACCTTTCTCGTAGTTGCGTAATGTCGAGCGGAAGATACCGAAATAGATACCGTCTCCGGCGTAGTTACCTCCACCCACATTCCATACGCCGGTAAGCCATCCGCGGTTGCGGTGACGATGGTCGTTGCGGTGGGGGTCGCAGAGCATGTTATCGGCGTACTCCAGAGCCGTGCCATGATAGAGCGTGACGGCAGGGAAGATGGTGTCAAGGATGGTCCATACGACACTCTCGATAGTGGTCAGTATCCCATGCCACAGCCAGTATTTACCGATACGTTTCGGGAGATAGATGATCCAGTCCGCGAAATCACTTGCACCTTCCGTATCGTCGGAAGGAAGGAGCACTTCGATGACGTAGTTCGACCATGCGTAGAGGTTGTAGATGACGATGTTATAATAGACCGCATTGATGAACCGCAGCGGAGTCAGCGCGATATAGAAAGGTATCTGGAGGATGCGCAGGAACGTGCGCATGCCGGGTTTCATACTGTCACTCAGACGGTTATGCTTCATCAGCGGCCGCCAGGGTTTGGAGAGCCAGAACTGCAGCAGATTCAAGATATAGAACGGCAATGAGATGAGGGCCCAGATGAGATAACCGAAGCCGGCTATACGCGGGAAGCGGAAACCGGAGAAGGAGGTAACTATCACAACGACAAGTCCTATCTCAATGCCCATGGTGACGACGGCGCCGGCTGTGCCGTTGTCGAAGAACATCCATCCGATGAGAGCACCTATACCGCAGATGATCAGACCCCATATCGCAAAGCCTGCTACCACCTCAAAACCGATGAAGCCGCCTATGACCGCGATGGCGACTAAAATCCAGATGATCACCTTTGTGATTTCGAACAGCGAGTCCCATGTGGAGGCTTTCTTACGCCGCGGAGAGGATTGGTCTTTTTGCGTCACGGGCCCCACATAACGCAGATAACGGTTACTCGCATAATACCGCAAGCCGTTGCGTTGGATGACAGTCCATTGTCCGCTTACCCCCGTCGCTACGACCGTGTCGCCGCGGTGCAGTTTGTACGCGACGGAATAGTATGTGCCGGGGCCCGAACGCACATTGAGTGTGTTGGCCGTGACGACATAGTACGACTGCGCCGCATATGCCCCGCCTGCTATGGGCAGGAATAGCAAGAGAAATATGATCAGACGTTTGAGCATCCGCACTTATTCTTCTTCCTCGTCCTCGGTGATAGCTATCAGTTTGCAGCCGATACGGTCGTAATCCTGGCCGTACAGGACGTTCGCTCCGACTTGCGGGAACAGGTCCTGAAGCGTGTGTTTGTCCTCCGGGAAATAGGATGTCTCATCGTATATGGCTCCTTCTTTGTCCGGGTCGTTCGGGTCGTCTCCCCCTTCCCATAGCATATCGACATGCTCCGCGATCACCTCCATGTCCTGCATGAAGATGCGGTTCTGTTTGTCGATGATGAGGTGTTCACGCGAGCCGAGGGTGTAGGGTAAACCCATCTCGCAACGCAGGTTACGGCAGAAATCCTCGATGGTCATATCATCCAGAATGGCCATCTCTCCCGTCTCGCCGGTGCGTATGTTTACTAATTCAAAGTGGTACATTATTTTTGTGTTATTTGCAATTCAACTCAGAAGGATAGCGAAGGATTGATTGTACAGCAGCAGGGCTATATATCTTTTTGGTTGCAAAGAGTGTGTAATCGCATGCAGGATCCGGTATGAACGGGAACATGCTCAAGTCCATTGTTTCTCCTTCGAAGAGAACCAATGCAAGCGGATCGGTGTCCGGAGAGGGTACAATACATAGCGATACTTCTTTCGTATTCCGGTTGTAAGCTAATATATTCACGCAATATGTTTCCTGCGTGTCATTCGTTATCACGAAATGCATCAAGCCATCCTGTTCCACTATGCTCCATTTCGGCAGGGTCGAAGCATGATCGGTAAGGTGGATCTGCTGTGCTGCGGCAATAGCCAGGCAGGCAATGGAGTCATGTATATTGTCCGGTATCTCCACTCTCGTTGTCACTCCGGCGACTGTCACTTTGGATGCGCGGTTTTTTCCCATCGCGTTTGCAACCAACTGACGGGAAAGTGCCTCCAATAGATTATTAGCCTGCTTTCGGGCAATTTGGATACAATGCAAGATATTATCCCGCATGGGTTCGGTACACCGATAT
Source organism: uncultured Bacteroidales bacterium (assembly GCA_902798015.1). GTDB lineage: Bacteria > Bacteroidota > Bacteroidia > Bacteroidales > Paludibacteraceae > Colicola. The sequence goes on along the minus strand of CADBVL010000021.1, from coordinate 28,944 downwards.
ACATGGCCGTTTGCGCCGTCAATCAGAACGATTTCGCTGTTCTTGGCTATCTCTATGGAATCCAAGCGTGTAACGGATTGTTTAATGGCCGGCTGGGACCATGCATGCGCTGTATACGGACAATGGAGTATACTACCTTTTAAGGAGTGAACATACAGACCATTTCCTTGCTGCCCAAACAGATGGACGGCAATAAAGCTGAGTAATACTATGAAAGCCAGACGTGTCTTTTTCATTTCTTTGATTTTTTAGAATGAACGGATTTGATCAGATGCAATACAATCGCCATGATGCCGACCCAAATGTCCAACACGACGGCTTGAATGGCCAAGGCAAAGAAGGTGGGAGTGAAATCAAAATACCAGCGGCATAGCCAGAAGCAGGCAACTCCGGGTAATACGACCACCAGTATCATGAGCATCAATTGGGTGACACGCAAAGCCAGGCCCTCTGCATCATCGTATGCCCATTTGAAATACAGCAGTTTAGCCAATCGGGCGATACCCGGATGATGTCACGTCTTAGGATGGTATCCAGCATGTATGCGTGGATCATCACACCCGATAGGTTGGCATCAATCGGAGTGCGGTGAAGATCGGTAAGTGCATTCAGATCTCCCATGAGAATGATTTTGTCTTTAACCCGCTCTGCAATGGCCGTTAAATCAGCGGAGGGGTCTATCAGATCAAGACAGTTGAGCGTGTCCATCATCAGGTTCGAATATGCGATATACTGCTGTTTGTCGTACGGAACAAAGCAGCCGGTTGTTGCCCCAGCCTTGCGTGCCAGAAGTATGTCGAAAGACCATGTCGTATCCGTTTCATTGAGTACGGCAGGCAAGAACGACCGTATTACATCGTACCGCGAGGATGTGTTGAAGACCACTGATCCGAAACAGGTTTCCTGTTCACGCAGTGCTTGCTCGAAATAACTGCCATTGGAAGGGATGGTAGCCATTACGATCTTGTCATTATTGACGATTGCATTGATCAGTGCGTCATCCTCTTCGGCGGGGTATTGAAAAACGACATCCACGCCGATTGCCCGAGGTTCCATCCCGTTTAATATCTCCAGGGCGGTGGTTACCTCTTGGCGCGAACAGCCGTCTATGGAAAGCAAGGTTATGTTGCTATAGCGAGGTACATCGGTTTGGTGAGCGCTTGCCGAATAGAGGTCAATCAATTCCGGTGTATCTATTTCTGCTGCCGTGCCGAATATATTACCGGAGAAGTCGCTATCGAAAAGCAGCCACGTGAAGAGCAGGGTAAGCAATGTAACCGTAATCACATCCACCCATAACTCCCATAGCGGATGCTCGGAAAAGTTCTCGCGGGTTTTTGCGCGTGTCTTCCGCCACAGGCCTTGCAGAAGACCGGGTGATGTCTGCTTGTTCTTTTTGGAGGTCATAGTGCTTAGTCTAATAGTACGAACGCAGCCCAGTAAGAAGGTTGCGGATATTTTTGTTTTACCTCTTCTTGCGCATGAATAAAGGCATCGCGTTTTGTCTCGTACTGCAATATCCAATGCCGGTAAAAAGAGGACATCATCATCTGGGTCGCATCGTCATCAACGGGCCACAGCGACATCAAAATGGTCTGTACGCCGGCCATCTTAAACGCTCTCTGGAGACCGAAGACCCCTTCGCCCGTGATTTCTCCTTTACCTGTTTCGCAGGCGGAAAGAATTACCATGTCTGCACCACGTAAATCCAGTAAAGAGATTTCTTGAGATGTCAGTATGCCGTCCTGTACATTGGCTGGTAATTCACTGCTATGCCCTCTTAATGCTATGTTTGCGCCGGCAAAGAGCAAGCCGCTGCGCCGCAGGGGATCGATGGTTACCGGCGTGTTATCCGGAGTTAAAGCTTCCTTCGCGAAATACCGTTTCTTGTGAGCGGTTGAATCCGACCAATAGAAACCATGGGTTGCGATATGGAGAATATTGCGTTTCTGACCGCTCAGAGCCTTGAACGACTCTTCATTGGCTGCGTCCGAGGTATATACCTTGGTGGCGATATGGTTAGGTTGCAAGATGTCCCGGATTTGCTCCACTTCTTTCTTTGTGCCCGGCAGGTAATGGACACCTGCGCGCATCGACTCATCCACTACCGCACGGGAACCGGCCATAGCTAAGTTGCTGTAACTCATGCTCTGCGCCGCCAGATCGCTCATATCCACGTCGTAATATATTCCTCCGTATAAAGTGGCGGAGGACTGGCTTGGTACTTGGTTGTGGGGAATTACCAATTCTCGTGTGGAAGAGAGTCGTACCATGTGGTACATAGAGTTCATTGTGTGCTCTTCGCTGATGGGCAATGTTTCAATGGCTATCTGATGGAGCATGCCTGAAGCGGAATAAAACACGGTATCTCCTTGGTGTAAATAGGGTAAGAGATTGCCCCATATTGTCCGTGCAAGTGTTCCCCCTGATTGCGTATAGGTATATTGGGCGTTTACGGTGGACCGGGCTAATAGTTTGTAGATCTTCAATTCCTCGAAAAGCAATACATAGTGAGGGTATTTATCTTCCGGACGAACAACAAGCGCATAGTAGTGTATAAACCCTTCCAAATCAATAAAATCTCCAAACTCTATCGCTACCTGTTTTGGTCGTAGCGCAGAGCGGACATCCGTCCATCGAAGAGAGTCCAACTGGTGGCTTTGGCGATAGACAGAACTGGTACGAGTCAAATTTTTCTCTATCTCCTCGGCCTGTTTCCTAAGCGCCTGTAATGACAAAGAAGAAGGGTCACTCGTCTCCATAGCTGTAATCTGGGTATGTAAGTCATGAAGTTCATTCCATTGACGAATAAGTTTTTTGTCGCCACTTTCTAAAATAGAATGCTTTATGGCATCTGCCGAACGAAGAAGAATCCCTTTGTAGAATAACAAATTGTCATATGCGAGACCTGCATATTCCGGTTTGAGATGAACGCATTTATTGACCATATTAGGTATGGCAAAATCAAACTCATAACTCATTGCATTCCAGTACGTATCACGTTGAGACTCGGTCATGAATTCGAGAGAGCGAAGATATTGTTGCTTGCGGATGTTATAGCATTGGACCAGGAGAGGGACCGCATTTTTATAATCGCCCTTCTCAAAATAAGAGAAACCAAGGTTGCTCATCGCCTGTACGGTATTGGGATGATGATCGCCAAACAGTTTATGTAAGATATCATATCCCTTGCTGTAATAATGGATACTATTTTCATAGTCTTTCATAGAATCATACGCGCCTCCCAGGTTCACGTATGAATCGGCCGTGTGTATGTTTTTTTCGCCAAAGAGACGCTTACGAACAGATAATGCCTCTTTATGGTATTCAATGGCTTTTTGATATTCGCCTTTGTGATCATAGAGTAAACCTAAATTATTTAGAACGGTAGCCACATCGGAATGGTCAGTGCCAAATGTCTTCTTGTTGATTGCAAGTGCACGGTCATAATAGTATTCGGCCATATCAAAGTCCCGCTGATGATCGCATATAGAACCAAGATTATTTAACACGGTAGCACATCTGATGTGATCTTTACCATAGACGTATTCATAGATAGACAAGGATTGTTCGCAATACAGACGAGCTTTTTTTAAGTCTCCCAACCGGAGGTATAATGCTCCTAAATTAGAGAGAGATCTTGCATAATTCGAACTCTTTTCTCCGAAGAGCTCTTTGTATAATTGCTTGGCTTGCGAGTGATAGTATTCCGATTGTTTGTATTCTCCCACCTCATTATAAACCACGCCTAAATTATTCAGTACCTGAGCATAGTAATTATTTCGAATAGAAAGGCGTTCAAACAACTCTTTTGCTTGCTGATAACAGGAGAGGGCTTGCTGGTAGTCCCCTTGAGACATATAGGTTGTACCTATCACAATCACGGCAAGTGCATATTCAGCGCTCTTTTCTCCATAGAGTTTTTTTCGTAGAGCTAATGACTCTTTCCCGTATTTAAGCGCATTGGGGTAATCTCCTATATCGCCATAAGCAGCAGAAAGATTATTTAAGATGACGGCATATTGCCCGCCGCTTTCGGGAGTTTTTTTGAGCAACTCCAGATCATTCAAATAGTGTTTTATGCCTTCGTCAAACTCTCCTCTGTCCGTATAATACCCTCCTATATGTCCCTCCAACTTACCATATACGTTGAGTAAAAAAGAATAGTACGGATGTTTTTCACCGCTTGTGCGCATACATACCTCGAAAGCATCCTTGATATACGGATAGGCAGCGGTATAATCTTCCAGCGCACCAAAGTAAGCTCCTGTCAAACCGGCGATACTACAATAGGTGTTATTTTTTTCTAATCCGTTCTTGATAAATACTTCTACTGCGCGCCGGCCATACTCAGCGGCTTGCTCTATCTCGTTTCTTTGTTGGCAGTATAGCCCCAGGTCAAAGAGTAATACGGCATAATCCTGATGGCGCTGACACATACTTATCTCGCACATCCGGATCCCTACTTGACATAGCTTTTCGGCTTTCTCTCCTTTGTTATTCAGTTCATTAACCTGCCTTCCGCACTCCTCTACTAAGTATAGGGCGATGCTGTCTTGGCGCCATTGGGGGAGACTGGAGCTGGGGCAATGTTGTAGATATCCCAAGGCATGGTCCATGTCCTGAATGAAGAAAGCGTGCTCTTGTTCGCATCCCCATTGTTGTACCAGCATAACCTCTTGATCGGCTACGCGATAATCGCCTTGGTTAATAGCATGGATGGCTTGCTGCAAATGTCCGTCCTTACTCTGGGCTATTGCACCTAAACTAAACCAAAGGACGGGCAACACCAATAGATATTTTACCAAGCATCGTATCATTTCGAGTTATTACTTAACCACGTGATAGCCACAATTCCCTTTTCTTTAGATATGGAAAACATGTAATCCGAAAAGAACCAGACAAAATCAGTGTCTTTGGCGCTTTTATCTTTCATGTGAGGTTTGCCGTACAGTTTGATAGCTTCATTACATAGCGATTGGAATAAAGCCTTCTCTTCTTTTTTTGATAAGTCAGTTTTCTCGTACGTCACAGCGGTTATGACTCCGCCGTCACCTGTGGCAACCATTACTTCGGAATTAACTTCTCCCATGTATAGATACGTCCCTTCTTCGCCTCCAAGCAACACAAAATCATGGGCGGTCAACTCACGATCTACTGCTGCGTAACCTTTACGAATGGGGAGGGTGAACATGTACTCACATTCGGCATGTATCACTCCCAGATTTGCTAAAAGCAAAATACTCAAAATCAAGCGTTTCATAACGCAATGTATTAGATAGACTTTTTACGGCTGCAAAGGTACGTTTTTTTTGCGATATACGCAAGAATTTCCCGTTTTTTTACAAAAAGCCCCAAAACTCACCTTACCATCTTGCCCTGGACGTCAAAGACATGGTCTCCGCGCAGGATAACCATCTTTCCGTCCATGACCGTTTTCCTTACTCGCTCCTGCTCTGTTGCTATGAAATCAAAGAGCCCCTCGTCCATGTCTGCCGTCTGGAAGTGACCTTCTTCATGATAGATAGTCTGTTGTTGTTCGTCCCTGCCCTCGATGGAATACGAATAGGTGGTATTGGCGGTTAAGCCTCCGATCGAGATGGTAAAGGTCTCTCGGGAATCCAGTTTCTTCTTGCGTATTTTGGCAACCATAGCTGATTTTACCGTATCGGTCACATTCCCTTCGCCATCTACGATATATTGTGCAAACAAGGTATCTGAAGTATATACACTGATGATGTATTGTGTCACATCAGGATTTGGTATCCATTCGATTTTTGCTGTGGTTGCGGTAATATCCGTCACCTCCGAGAAACCGATAATCTCCTTGAAATGGTTCCTGTATCCGTCGATTGCCAGGTATGCATCCACGGACGCTTGCGGCACGCTGAGGACGGTATTTAGCAAGTATCCCAAATGACCATAAGTCAATTCGGGAGGAGTGGTCGCATAGCAAACCATAGTGTCCATTTCGTTGCAATTCTCAAAAGCCATAAAACCAATACTTGTTACGTTCGCATGCAGTGTGACTTTCTTGAAATTGCATCTTACAAAGGCATTATCCTTAATGGTAGTAATAGTCGGGGGAATTACCAAATATTCTATTTGCTGGCCATCCAGATATAACTTATGCGACATGCAAGTCGGGTTAGCGGCGGTATCAGGGAAATTGATATTACACCAAGCTTCAAGACTTCGGGTATTCACGTAGAACAATTTCCAGCACTCGTCAAAAGCACCCGAGCCAATGGAGGTGACTGCGGGCGGGATAGAAACGGCTAACAGGTTGTAGCAATCATAGAACGCATAATTCCCAATGGACGTAAGTTCTTCCGGGAAGAATATATCTTTAATCGCATATCGATAGTCATACCATGGTGCCCCGGTTTTATAATAATTCGCCATAGCGCCTTGACCCTCGATATGCAATACGCTGTCTTCCGAGATATACCATGCCAAGTTTGTGCCATCTCCCTCTGCTCCGCAATAGCCGAAAGCAGTTTCTTTGATGAAGCGGTATACTTCTACGGAGTCGCAACCGGCCATCGTTACCATGCTATCGGCCACTACGTCTCCTCCCATATGCTCCAGGTTATCGCGTTCCCATACAATAGATGTCTTGCCTATCGGAATATATATCGGTATCTCTATTACATAGGAAGGGGGAACAGTGATTTTCCATGCTATAATCAGCGAATCGCATACCCCTTCTTTCTGTTTGATGGTATCCGTCAATGTAAATATTCCTGTGACTTCCAGCCGGAATATGTGAAAGAGCTGGCCCCCATGCCTAAGTTGTACGGTGTCTTTTGAGGAGCAATACTGGTATTCGTATACGACTGAATCGGGCGCACCGCAACTTGGGTCCGGCCCAGGTATCGGGTCTGCATACATCAACGTGGCGAACATTATTGCCGCAAGGAATGTGTAAATTCGTTTCATAGTATCCTTTATTTTTGTGTTTCTATTTGTCGCTGCACGGCTTGGAGATTGGTCCTCGCATTGCGTGTGAGGGGATGGTCCGGTCCCAATACCCGCGTGTAGATATCAAGTGCCTGCCCGAACATGCGGAGGGCATCTTCGTAATGTCCCTGCATATAGGCTACTGCCGCCAGATTGTTATCGTTTTGTGCGATAGCGAGCGGTGGTGTCTGTGTATTCGCTTGGTGAATGCCGCGCACTTCCATAAACAGTTTCTCAGCCTTTTCGTATTGCTTGAGTTGGAAATAGATGCCGGCGATGTTGTTCTTGCTGTCCGCAACCTCCGGACTATTGGCGCCAAAGACTCGCTCGTGTATCTTGAGTGCCCGTTGGTTATATGTCATGGCGTTCTTCAGATCGCCTTTTGCACGGAAGAGTTCCCCTATGTTATTCTGTGTCTCTGCTACGTCTTTGGAGTTCTTGCCATATACTTTTTCTTTTATGGTCAAGGCGCGCTGATACAGGTTCATCGCCTCGTCTAAATCCCCTTGTAACTTCTTTATCGCGCCTAACTCATGACACGCAGTAGCCATTTGTGCGCTTTGCTCTCCGTACCGGGAGGCGGCGATACGGTAAGCGCGCTCGAGGAAAAGGCATGCAGCAGGGTAGTCGGCACGGATATCTTTGACGAATAGTCCCGCGTCAATCTGATAATGGAAGTTCAATGTATCCAATGCGGCGCGGCGGCATATATAGAGCGCAGCGCTGTCGTTGATAAAACGCGAGAGGAAAGAGGAGTAGAGACGGAAATAATCGTCCGCCAGTTCACGTTTCTGTTGCGCATTGAGTGCGCGCTGTTGGTCTAACTTCGCTGCGGCTTCATCCAAGGTCTGTTGCGCTTTTGCAATCTGCTCTTCCTGCTCGCGAATGGCTGTTTCCCGGGCGTCCAGGTTGCCTTTTTCCCGCACCAAGCGTTCCGCTTCTTCGGGGTTGCCGCTCTCGATAGCTTCTTGGATGAGGGTTGTAAGGGAATCAAGGCGGTCATAGTCGGTACGGGCTAATTTGTCCGACATCGTTTGGAGGAGCGGTTCGAAGCGCTCGTACTGGCCTTCCAGGTCATCCAAGCGTTTGGTAAACTCCGCCTCTGACAGTTGTTTGGCGGCTAACTGTTGTTCCAGTTCGGATACGCGGGCTTGATAATATATTTCCACATTCTCCCGTGCCTTGGCAGCAATTGCCTCTTTCTCTTGCATCAGTTGTACCCGGCTGACAAGGAGAATCTCCAGTGGTACACGGTCGGAACACGGGATGCGTTTCCCGATAAGTTCCTGCTCGGCGGGTTCATAACCCGACTTAATGATGCTGGCGATTGCATAAGGGTCGCCGTTCTGCAGGTTATATAACAGGATCTCAAAGTTACCGTCGGCATGACTCTGAACGGCATTATGCGACCCGCGGACGCGTATCACAGCTCCGTCAACAGGGGTGCCCGGATGTCCTTTGCGCGAGATAGTGCGCACTACGCCCTCTTGGGTTACAGCCCACGCTGAAAGGCACAGACACATCAAGGCAATACTATAACAGCATCTTCTCCACATGGCATATACAGGGTGTCGGTGAAATTATCTATGGTTATCGGGTACGCTGTCTGCTGGTCGGCGATGGGAATGTCGTATTCAACCAGACCGTCGGCATCGCTATGCAGTTCGTGCGGACCGATATGTATCTGTGCTTTTTGAGGTTGACTCGCACCAATCAGGTGGAAATGCACATGTCCATACAGGGCGGCATCGCGATAGAGAGGCAATGTCTGCTGCCGTTGCAGCGCAAGGACCGTATCGCAGGGCAGAAATCCTTTAGCGTACAATCCGATGCGCACTTCCCGTCCGATATATCGCGGCGGTATATGCCGGAAGAGCGCTGTCTGCCCAAAGGCATGCAGGGTGTCGGTCTTCTGCTCGTTGTCCAGAGACAAACGGACGATAACCTCTTCGCAGGGCGGCAAGGCGGCGTTGTATGCGGTTGCTTCCGTTACTTGTATCTTTGTGTCCACCGTTTGTGAGAACCACCATGTAAGGCATAGCGCAGCCGCGATGACCAGAGACAGGACGGTGTAAAGGAAGGTGCGTTTGCGGCGGCGTTGGATGTCGCGCAGCAGCAGGCCGTCGAAGTCCAGTTGCAGCATCCGGGCTACGACCATCAACATCGCGCGGTCATATGCCTTGCGGCGACTGATACCCGCCTCGCGCGTGTTGATACCTAAGATGGAGTGGTCTTGCAACGGATCAGAATGTTTCGGGAAGTGACGTTTCAGTGCTTCAGGAAAACATTCCGTAGCGGGATCATTGCTATAAGGGATGCCGTCCACAATAATCGGGATGATACTGTCTCGCCGGCCTAAGGAGACAAAGTAGTCAATGCCGCTGTTGATATAGGTTGATCCGGCAGCGCGCGGCGAACAAACCACGATCAGATACCGGGACTGCTCCATGCGCGCCTTGAGTTCCATCATCAGTTCTTCACCTGCGTGCATGTCGTTCAGATAGCAATACAACGGGCGTACACGCCTGGGAACGGACTTGTCTTGCCGGCATAAGACAGCCGGCAAACGATAACGCTCTATCGCGTGCTGCAAGCGTACGGCCTCGCGGGCATCACCGCTCTGAAAACTGATAAAAGCAAAATAGTTGTACTCCGTCTGCATGGCGTATCAGATAACAGGTCGTTTAGCCAGATGTTCCATGATCGTGGAATAATTGCCGAAATCAATCTCCGTTACATTGTCCGGATGAATGCATATACGCAAGGTACGGCAGCAGGTCTTCTCCCGAGCTACAGCAAAGAAAGTCTGAATCATCAGGTCTATTTTCTGCTCCGTGGAGAATTCGGCAGGCAGGTCCACAAACCGGTTTCCCATCACCGCCACATTCACCTCTTCTTCGCGTACCCTCGGTTCGGCCAAATTGCGCCACATCTGCTTCAGACACGCGACATATTCATCCTTGGTAATAGAAATGGTGCCATTAGGCAAGAGATGCGTGAAAGCCGCAATGCAATAATGCTTGTCTCCGATAGTCACAGGGCAGATAGACCCCAGTGCATAACGTTTTTTGCGTCCGGGCAGACTCTTGTCGGTTGCAACCGGCTTGAGTTCTTTCAGCCTCTCGTCAATTATAGCATCCAAATCCGTTTTTTGCTCCTGACATAGTTGCAGAAAAGCACCATGGAGCGACCGGCGGGTGATTATACGGTCCAATTCAGTATCAAATGTATCCACCGCATGGATGACTTTCATTCCGTCTTGTTTCAGTATGTCGCAGCACTCGATAATAATCCGGATATCCGTATTCTTGTCCTTATACTCCGCATGCGTCAGCGGCCAGTTATAGAGAACCGCCAGACCTGCCAGCACCAGGAGAATAAGCGCCAAAGACCAGGGGTGCACCCAAAGAACGTGTATTCCCGCGCGGATGTGAGCTGCGCCTTCTGCAGGCAAGAAGGCCAGTAATGAACCGGTGATAGTAAGGAGCATCATGCTCCATGAGATAAAACTCCGTGTACTCCATCGCGCTAACTTCTTCCAATGACGTAACACGTATTTCCTGTTTCCGAAATATGCCATGGTGTGATAGATGGGTTAATAAACCTTTGCGGCTGCAAAGGTACGTTTTTTTTGCGATATACGCAAGAATTTCCCGTTTTTTTTGCAAAAAAGCCAAAAAAGAGCGGCCCTTTGGGCGTGTATAGGGTTTATTTATTAAATCAAAAACGCGGCGGTACGACCTTTCGGTCTAATGTTTATCGTCTATTGGTCGCTCGTGAGCAAGCTCCCAGCGCCTAATACCCGCTAACCATTTTGTCCGGCTTGATAGCCGTCCTACCGCCTTACAAAAATACGCTTCGCTCACAAAAATGTCCAAAAAAATGCTCCGCAATGCGGATGTAACATTCCCTACGCGCCGAATGGATTTTTGAAAGAGAAGCGTAGCGAAACGATTTTTTGTAAGGATTGCAAATCCGCATTTTTGTAAGTACCCGTCTTGGCGCTTATCAGAAGCGCACAGACAAGTGGAGGCTTGTAAGGGTGCGCTGGGAGCTCGCTCACGAGCGCGCACTTGGAAGACTACGCTTAGACCGCGTGGGTCATATGCCCTAAGCGGGCAAGGGTACGCGTTTTTGATTTACCCTCTATAAACAGAGCGGATTCCACAGGTACTTCGTCAGGGTCTTGCAACCGCCGGCGGTGTCACGCTGCGCGAGGAACGCGGCGTTGTCCTGGTTGATCTGCATGAGGTCTTTACGACGCAGAGCCACTGCCTTGCTCACCGCGTTGAAGCGTGCCCGGATGAGCAACTCCGTCGCCGACGGATCGGTCTTACGTTTCCGCTTCTTGCGAAGATAGATTCGCGTACACTGGTCGTTGGAGGTCGGAGCCACACGATGGGTTCCGAGAAGCATCTTGTCGCACGAATGCTGACCGCTTTTACTGGGCTTTGCCAGTGCGCCTGATACACTATCGATACCGGCGCTCCATTCTACATGTGCCATAACTCATTAAGGATTTTCAGGGGTTAATGACTGTTTGTAGAATTTGCGGAAGGCATAGCCACGCAGTGTTTTGCACTTGCGTTGCTTTTGCCACTCTGCCGTAAGCGCAGCTTTTTGCTCGGCATCTGCCAAAGCAGTTTTTACCTGTGCATAAATCGTTTTGAACTTTTCTTGCACGGTCTGCTGCGCCGCAGAAGGCGGTTCGTTAGTAACAGGATGCTTGAGACGAACACCGATTGTACGTTCATCAAACTTACGAACTTTTGTGTACACCTTATCTGTTTTAGCGTACTTACCCTTCATCGAATCGATGTGGGTCATTGGCTCTATCTTAGCCATAATATCCTGAAGATTTCTTTACTTCCGCTTCAGGGTCGGAAGGAAAACGTTAAAAAATAAATTTTATAATATAGTTTGGTTTTCAGGTTTAACGGCGTATGTTAGGGAATACAATGTCTAGATTTGTCAAGTTCTGATAGTACCTCTAACACAGACTGTTAATACCTACAATGCGCTTGATGATACCTATGCAAGCGAACATAGGGCCTAATGCAGTGCGGGACATGCAGGCTGATTATACAATCATAGGCTTATAGACGATTACGTGCAATCGTGAAGTTTTAATTGGTTTATTGTAATTCAATATTCCGATCATAGTGGATGCCCTTATAATTCCTACGTTGTAGCCATTGCCCGAACGTGCAGTCGTTAGCATGCATTCCTATTTTAGACAATTGCATTTGTAATGCTTCGGCTAATGATTGGAAATGCTCTTTAGTAGCACCTAATCCTATTTCATACTCATCTGCATAAATACGGATAAAATACAGATTGTCTTCATTGTCTTCTTCTATCAGCAGCAACTCGTTCATGGTAGCGAGTTCGTATTCCTCTTTGTATTTCAACGTATCAAAGAAGATACGCTCTTCTTCAGACAGGTAGTTTCCTTCCATTGAGGTGAATAGTTGAACATCCTCTGGGGATAATTGATTTACTTTTTCCTTCATACTATTTGAATTTAATTAGTGGATATGCTTTTTTTAGTATTTTCCCATACTTTTTAATTTCTGCTGCCGTCATGAGCCGAGCATCTGTTTGCTTTCTACGTACAGCATTACCGACTCTCTCCAATTCATGTACGTGAACCACTCCGATGTCGAAGGATTGTCCATTCCCCTTCTTATTAGTATGCGGGTGTCCCCAATCAAACTCAAAAGCAGCATGTCTGTCCACATAGACGATAGCTTTCTCTACGTAGGTTTGGTTATCGGCAATCTTTAGATACATATCGGATGTATTACTATAGTATGGCAAGCCCTCATGGTGATCTTTTGTTCCGACATATTCAATCACCTTAGCACGAATGCCATCGAATTCTATAATATCCCCCACATGTTGATAGAGATACTGTGAAAAGCCACCTTCGGCTTTGTAATAGTTTTGTCCTCCCATAGTTAACGAAGTTTAGCGTTTATAAAGTCTTTAAAATAATATGTTTCAACCGGTAGGTTTAATTGTTTAGGTGTTCCGTATATTATTAGAGCGGTAGGATGTAAGCGCTCAATAGTCAATTTAACGCCATACTCCCATAGTTTTAGCATGGACGCATGGTGTGAGTTACCTAATCCTCCGATAGATAAAATACTATTTTGCGGTAGCCCGTCGAAACAGTATTCAAACGAGTCCGCATTCCCCCAACTAACAGAAGGGATGACTTGTAAACCAACACTTTGCCAATAAGCCGTGACTACTCTATTCTGGTAGAGTTGGAAGAGATTGAGTGTTCGTGACTGATCCAGAAAGACGGAGAAATCCGGAGCAATAACCATCTTATATGGAGCTACATTCTCTGTGAACTGAGAGATGTGTCCCCACATATACATTCCCGTGAAGCGATAGTCATCAATGTAGAAATGTACTGCGCCGTTTTTATTTCCCACATTCTTCATTGAATAAGGCGTTAAATTCACAGGTATTTCGCCAGTATAGGCTCTTACCTCCGGCAACTCGTATTTCCCCACTAAATGTAGTCCAGCAGATATATTAACATTCTGATAGTACTTTTTGCGCCTATGCGCTTGGTTTTCTTTCTCCTGATAGTTGATAGGATGCCATTTTAGGTATTGGGCATCGTCAAATAACTTCTGGTTGTTACAAACATTAATTTTCATAATTAAATTGGTTTAAAATTTATTTAACTTGCTATTTTATATATAATACAATCTAAGCATTTTATAACTTTGGTTTTATTGTCATATTTTATTTGGTAAAGCGTGTTATTTTCCGCCATGAGTAATGGGATAATGATGTCCGGTGAAATTTGTAGCTCTGCACGATATTTTTTGATGCATTTCGTGGTAATCTGATTTCTGTCAGATACTATGATAATGCGGTAATTACATCGGTTCTTCCGCATGAGCATAGAAGCAAATAATGCAGCTTCTTCACTTGTGCAGAAGATGATGCATGGCACCTTTAATTCGTGCTTCGGTTGTATTTTACGCGAGGCTATCATTTTGTTTCTGGTTCTTAACAATTTGTTTGAGTACAGGAACCGATGTCTCTATGCTAGGAACAGCGCCAAAATATCCATTAATGTAAGCCTTAACAGCATCCATGTTCTCACGGAATTCTTTAAATTCCACCATGGGTTTGGCGCTTGTCGCTCCATTTTCATCCTTTTCCACGAATATAATTTGATCCTTGCGCAGATGCTTCATATCAATCAGACGGACATTATGTGATGAATAAAGAAGCTGTGACGACTGGGATGCGTGGATATAATTAAGCACAAATTCTGCCATGCGGATATGGGCGCTTCTATCAAATTCATCTAATATCAGTGCTTTTCCGTTGTTGTGTACATCAATTAGACGGTGTATGAGCATGAACAACTGTCGAGTACCATCCGACTCTTCTGTTTCAAAATTGAATGCCACCTCAGGATGTGCCTTATGGAATGTGAGTATTTGTCTAATACGGATAGGCTCTTGAGCGACCGGCTGATCGTCAATAGCCAGTTTGAACGGGCTTTGTATAGTCGCGTTCCGAACGGCGATATCACAAATGTCACTATCACATAAATGGAGAAACTCCAAAAGCAGCTGTTTATTTTGTGCTAAATATTCTTCCGAAAATACCTCACGCGGATCTTTGAGATGTAACAAGAACGTGCGCAAGAAGAATTTATATAAGTTCGCGAATAATTCTCGATTCATAGAACTTGCTCTCGCGAGGAACAAATTTTTGCGTGTGGTATTCACCTCTACATCTTTAGGACGCATAATAGGAGCCTTTGTCCCATAGTGGTAGGTGTTACCCGTACGTTCGAAGATGAGCGAACGTCTATGAGTTGAAGAATAAAAATAGAGGCTTTCAGTTTTGATTTCATCACGCGTGAGTGTGTACTGATATTCATATTCTATGCCTCCACACACAAAGTCGATAAAGAAACGGGAAGGTTTTTGGTCGTACCCTTCAAATTTGAAGGGGCGGAAGTTGAACGTAGTGCCTTCGTTGTGTTGTAAACACTCGAGGACAAGCATGCAGAAGAAGCGGATGGCATTAACGATATTCGATTTGCCTGCCGCATTAGGTCCGAAGAGTCCAATTGTTTTAAGAATCTTCTGTTTGTTCCAGACAAAGACGTTGTCTGTTAACATTTTTGCCTGTTTTGTTTTAATGTTAGCGGCACGAAAGTCTATCCGCACCGTATCGCGAATGGAATAAATATTTTCCAATTCAATCGCTAACAATAAGTTCTCAGGTTCTTTGTTCATAATGATGGGGTATTAAGTTAGTATTTGATTGTTTTACTATATTAAAATATTTAATAAGGTGTGTATTTTGCTTTTTTGCCTTTGTAAAAATTCTAATTTCAGCAGTTGTTTTGAAAAATCGCTGCAAAATTACAACTTATTTTTGAATTGTGCAAATAATTTTCAAAAAAAATGCTTATTTTTGTAAAAATTCTACAAAATATAGTGTTTTAGTTTGAATTTTTGCATATTTTAGGGCTGAAACACGCAAAACACCAAACGGAGGCCTGGAGCAACATGTAGAAAGGACCGGCGGGACAAAAAAAATACGCGGCACTGGGATTAAAGTGCCGCGGTTGGTTTACTTCCTCGGTTGGGTCAGCCTATCTTTTCCATGATAGCTTTCGTTTCTATGAGAACGGAGATAATTTTGCGGTAGTGCTCAATGTCGTCAAAGGATAGCGTGCGACCTTTGCGGTCTTTGAGCCATTTCTGTGCAGGCTGGTATCCGCCTATATAGAACTCCCATGCTTCTGTCGGAACACCCTCAAAACATTGGGTATCGTTAATCCATATATTGCCCGAATAACCATCGTCTTTATTCCACTCCCAACGCAGATAATCCACTTGCATTGTTCCGGCATTGGGGAAAGAAACAGGCGAATCCGGCACATTGTGCATCAAATGGAGTTCGCGGAGTTGATTGCCGAAAGAGCGGAAATGCTCGAATTCATCGGCATTTTTCGGGTAAGGAATACGCGGAAAATCGACTTTCAGGAACTCCTTATATTTCGCGCGATAAGACGGCGAGTGCAGCACACCATAGATATAATCGAAGATGTCTTCCGGCGAAGCTTCTTTGCCGATGGCAGTATTGATTTGCGCCCAAATCTTCTCATCCAAATTCGGTCTGCGGGAAGTGTCTATAGACCCTTCCTCCGGATAGAGGTAGAGGGGGAAGACGTAGGATTGATCTGAATGAGAATGTAGGTCTGTAATATTTTGAGTAGCAAAAACATGCTGATAAGTCGCGCTGCTAGTATAACTTCTAGTTAGTATGAGACCTATATTATTATTCAATAGATGATGCATCAATTTTTGTCGAGAATCTCCTCTAACAATAATTTGGCTAACCCGCTCAAGTGGATAATATGCATAACGAATATCAAAAGGCCGGTAATTAACTTCTTCGATGCTATTAAAATCTAATTTAAACAAATTTCTCTTTTCATTGATTGTCCAATCGGTCGTTTCATTGAAATTATATTTTTGCGTTATTTCATTAGGCATAAGAGTTTGCATATCTCGTAACATAATTTCAACCTCTTTCTTTGAAATATGAACAAGTAGATTATCTTTCCTAAATTTTATGCCACTTCCATTTATTCGCAGTAATTCATCAGCCTTAAATCCATTTTCGTATTCTTCTTGTAGAGAGAAATCTTTTGGCACAAAGAATAATTGTGGTTCTTGCGGGTTAAGGGTCTTCCATTCTACCGAAGCTAAATTATTTGCGCGTAAGAACTCATACTTATACTCGCGCAAGCCATACAAATCAAAGTGACGGACTTCCGCAGGAACTTTGCTTTTGCCGGATTTCTTGACAAAGATATTGATGCTTACGCCTTGCATGATATCAAAGACATTCTCATCCTTGCTACCATCAGGAGCGGTTTCTTTCTTGCGCGTGTTTCCATGCAGGTCGAGGATGTAGATTTTATCAAAGACACGCATCAGTTCGCTACGCATCTGACGATGGATAAGTCCGTCAATAAACGAGTTGTTGCAGATATACGCTAACACACCTTCTCCGTTTCGCTCGACATAGTATTGTGCCAAACGAACGAACTTGATATAATCATCCGAAAGAGGTTGTATATTGCGCTCGTTGAGGTTCTTTTTGTAGTCGTCAAGCAGTTTGTTTATCCATTCGCCTTTGTTGTTGCTACTAACTGAATATGGCGGGTTGCCCATGACAATCATCACAGGACTTTCTTTTTTGATAGAGGAAGCGGCATTGGCTTCTTGGGCGAGATAATCTCCAAAGAGCGTACCTGAATCCATATTGGCTTCTTCCAGCGAATTGGTAAGATATACATTAAGACGGTTATCCATCTTGACGCCTATCTCCATATCAAGTTTGATATGTGCGATGGTATAGGGTGCCATCATCAGTTCGAATCCAAACAACCGAGGACGCAGATGTTCCGGAACATAACTCGGCCAAGCGCCCATCTGTCCGCCGAGATCACGTTTGATTTGTCGTACGGTCTCGGCAAGGAATGTGCCCGTACCGGTTGCCGGATCAAGGACTTGGACGCGATGGACAAGTTTCTTCTCTTTGCGATGTCTTGGGTCTTGCGGTATCTCTTGCTCTACTTCCGTTTTTGAGGTGTCTGCCAAGCCCATAGGCAGGTTAAACTCCGTACGCAAAATATCATCCACAGCCCGCACAATAAACTCGACCACCGGTTGTGGTGTGTAATAGACGCCGCATTGTTTCTTGGCGGCAGGGTCATATTGGAACAAGAAATCTTCGTAGAAATGGAGAATCGGATCTGTCTGTTGTGTTTCTTTCCCAAAGCCCTGCATGATCTTCTCCATATCGGTAGCCGCAAACGCGGAAACGAGGTCATCCACAATCCACGCGATACGTTCGTCCAAGTCAAAGCCGGCTATCTGTTGGAAGATCTTGCGCAAGAAGGGATTGGTTTTCGGGATGAGATTCGCAGCCTCGGAGCGTGAGAAATCATCCGGACTTTCGTCATGCAAACGCGCGGCAAACATGCCATAGGCGATAGTCTGTGCGTAGATATCCGCAAATTTCTTAGGTGTGATATCATGCAAAAGCGTTTTACGGAAGTCCTCCATGTAACAACGGAGTTCGGTTGGCGTGTCTCCGTCTTGGATGAGTGCCTGCTCGATGATGTCACGCAACAAACGCGCTTTTCCTGCCATCAGTTGCGCCAACTTGGAAGCCGAAGTGATACGTTGCGGGCGCGCATTTTTGATATGCTCCATGAGCGAGACAAAACGTTCTGCGTCCGATAAGCGAATCTTATTGCCTTGTATCTCTGCCAAACGAACGGATTGTTGCCATTCGCCGTGTTCGTACAAATGAAAATCCAGATAATCGGTAAAGATAATCGTGTCCAACGAAGCCTTGTAGCGGTCAAACTGCTCTTTGTTCTTCTTGCGTCCGTCGAGGTCTCCGTCTTCGAGGTCTTTAGCTTCGATATAAGCAATCGGCAGTTGTTTACTGAGCAAGGTCAAATCCGGCGCACCGCAATCAATATGACTTTGCTCATTGATGACAGTACAGCCTGTGCAATCGTGTAAGAGACGTTGCAGCGCAGGACGGAAAGAATGCTCGGTCGTCAGACCCGTTTGGTACAGTTGATTGATCTCCTTGATATACGTGGAGATAAATTCGTTCATGGTAGCGTTTGTTTATGTTCGCTACCTAAGGGGATTGTGATGAGGGACAAATACCTAGAATATACAAAAAGCGGGGGATCCGCTTATTATTCTGAAGGTATTTGGCCTTACCTCATCTAACATAAGTTTCACCCACGCTTAGTGGGCGTTTAACTTATTCGATGTTAGAAGTTCTTTAAAATGGCCAAATTTTTCAGAATACCCGAATAAATAGCAAACGCTAATTAATAATCAATATGTCATCCCATTTAACGTCTAAGATCTGACGGTATCGGCTGCAAAGGTAGTACTTTTTTTTGAGATACGCAAATATATTTGAAAAAAATAGGCATGTTTAGGCAGGGGTAGGCATGTTTAGGTAGGGATAGACAGGGATGGGCCGAAGCGGGATTTTTATTGTTGTGCTCTGATTTGGACGCAAAGGGAGGCGATGATGAAGCCCCGGAGTGTGAGGTAGTACTTGTCCGTGTTGGTGCCGATGAATTGGAGGTTGGCTTTCGCCGGGTTGCGTTTAGCAAGTTTATTGTACTGTATATACCGTTCTTTCCAATAGGCAAGCCGTTCAGGATCGGACATCTCGGTCTTACATTGCTTGACGGCTTCCGAGAAGGCGTGGATGACGGGTTTTCGATTCTCGGAAATGGGTCCCGTATATGGATGCCGGTAAGCATAAGCTTCCGTGCGTCCGTAGCGAGTACGCATCACGATACGTTCGTTAGATGAAAGTTTACCAGACATCTCATCGAAAGGGGTTGTAAGTTCTACCTTGGCCATACTGCTGTTATCTTAATAGTTCGTGTATAATTCGTCAATAATTCGTGTATAGTTCGTGTTTGAAAGCATGAAAGACTGTTACAGGTTGGGGATTTCGTCTATGCAGCTGAGGGTGGACCAGGAGACGGTCTGCTCGGCGGCGAGGCGGTTGACGGCGATATCGTCGATGAAGATGATCCGGCTGTCGGGTTGGCGGACGGCTTCGTCCACGGCGCGGAAGATCTCCGGTTCGGGCTTGGCCATGTGCATCTTCTGCGAGAGGAAGAGGCGGTCGAAATGGCGTTCGAGGCCATAGGTGCGGTTGATGAAGTCGAAATGGAGGTCATTGCCGTTGCTGAGCAGATAGACCTTATGTCCCGCCGCGCGCAGCCGGTCCACGACCTCGAGTCGTTCTTGCGGCAGGTCGTCCAGCATCGCCATCCAAGCGTCTGTGATCTGCCGGCGGGTAGTGCCGGGATGGCAGAAAGCCTGAACCTGCGAGAGGAAGTCATCAGGCGAGATCAGTCCGCGCTCGAAATCCGCCATGAGTTGTCTGCTCGCCACGCTGACGGCTTTGATGCCTTCTCCGTTGCTGTCCATACCCAAGACGGCGCGCATGTTCTCCTCGCCCATCAGCGCCTCGAACGCCCGCATACAGCGGCCGACATCGAGGCGGATGAGCACTCCGCCGAGGTCAAAGATGTAGATGGGTAGATGGGGCATTTGACTAATTCAAAGAGGGCATGGATTTATGGATTTTGTGCAATTCGTGAAACTCTATCCATGGCTCGGAGTCCAATAACTTCACATTATTTTCAAGATGTTTTTTCTGTAGTAAATTTGGATAAGTTTGAGTAATTTCTTTTATTGTGTCGTTAGTACTGGAAGTTTTATTTAAATATATTTCGTCGTGCAATAAGTCCATGGCTTCTCTGTAGTATTCGACTAAATCAGATGAATCCGTTTTGACCGAGGATAGGGAAGCACATATATTTTCCAATTCTCGATATAGGAATAATCCTAATGCCGTTGGGTGGATATCGTATAGGCACTCTTGGTCTGCATACATGTTCCATGCAGCGTGCCGTATTTGATCGTTTGTGGACGCAATAGGCAAATTAATTTTTATACTTTTCGGAAAATCCGGGAAGAATATCTCTTTTGGGTGTTTCATGTTCCGTTTTGTTAAATTTGAATTAATTGTTGAAATTCTCGGAGCATCATCGGCATCAAAGAATAATACGTTCCCTGTTATTTTTAATTGGGTTTCGTCAGAAATCAGCTGATTAATCAAGTTGATTCTCGCTTTTAGTATTTTCTTACTTGCATCATCATTAATCTTCAATCCTCCTTTTAGTTTATTGCACAGCATAACAATGGATGTTGCTGTATAAACATTATTGAATATATCGACTTGTGCAATTTTTTTGATTTCGTCAATCATTTCGGCACATTCGTCAAAACTTAAATCGGCCAATAATACCTCGAATATGTTCTTTTCGTTTACTGAATTATGTGCTTCCCCCTTATTTTCACTAATCGGATTACCGCACTCGTTAAGATGACGTAATGCATTGAGTCCGAAGAGGAGGCGGTCTTTGGGGTCCGGATTGATAAAATAGATGAGGAATTCCCCGACTTGCGTGTAATAGAAAAGTTTGACGGGTATGTATGCATCTAACGTCATGTTCGGGTCACCGTCTTTCCCCTCATACACTAAGTCCTCTAATAGTCGGCTTACGTCTCCCTCAACTTCTCCATCAAAATTCCAGTTTTCTTTTTCGTTCTGTCTTAAGGTATTTTTAGTCATGTCAACAACGCGTTTGATAAGATGCGTCATTTTATCGGAAGTCAGCGTTCTTCCTGTTTCATTCAATACTCCTTCAAAGAAGTATTGTTTGATTTCGATAAGTTTCTCTTTCATTTCGGGAACACTTAGAGAACTCCAGTCTAAAGCTCGAGCGATGTCAGAAGTTATAGGAGCATTATCTGCAGCAGTAGCGACTGTTTCCGTATTCCCGATTTCGAGTATTAAGTTATTTAACGCATCAATGTATTGAGCGGCCTTTCCGTGCTCAGCGATAAAATCCCGGAGCATAGGATTGTTCTCGGCGACATGATCTTTTTGCTTTATACATTGATTTAATCGGTCACGAATGCCTTTTAGGCTTGTAGCAGAAGAACCTTCCCATTTAAGATTTCTGCTGCGAGAGAGTTGCGCATATGAATCAATACTTTCCAGGATTTTACCTGATATAATTGCTGACTGGATTTTATCTTCTAATTTGCAGTGCAGATATATTTTTTTAGATAGTATGAAAAATGCATTCTTCGCTGACTTGAAAAGTGAACTAATAGTGTATGAGTCACATTCATAATAAAGGAATTTTCCTTCCGCAACCATAGTTTTCGCCTTCTCCCATGGCGCATTCGACAGGAGGTTGTTGTACAGTTTACGTTTGCCTTCTATTGAGATATTAGGATGAGAGTTTAAGAAGTTACCAAGCATGGCGTTAGCTTTTTCAAAATCTTCTGCTGTTTTAATTACCGAGAATAAGCGATATAACCATGCGATATATACTTGCGTGTTTCCTTTGTCTAAGACGGATAGTTGTAGCACTTGCTGAATGCAACGATGAACCTGATGGAAGGTTTTCAATTCTGCGAGCGCACCTCTAAGTACCTTTTTGTTGCCAATTAGAGGTTTGGCAAGCAAGAATCCGGCAAAACCATTTTTATCAGCAATATAGTTATAACTATCTTTTTTGACAATAGGGCCTAATAAATTGATACATTTTTCATAATGTTTATCATAACCCATCGGGTATGCTTTGTGGATATTACGTGCTATGCTCCACAAAGAGGGCTGGGACAAAAATGTAAAAAGTTCGATACCTGTCTTAGTCTTCGGTGCCGCTTTTATTTTGTCTTGCAGGATTTTTAGGCTACGAGAATGTGACTGCAATATAGTCTCTAATTTTTCTAACTGCTGATAGGAAGAAACTTTTATGGAGACAATACGAGCCCAAGCGAAGATGTCTCGCAGGATATAATGGATGTCGTCTTTAATTTTTTCTTGCTTCTCACTTGAAATTGCATTATGAAACTCATCATTGCTTTTAGTTAGATTACCAAGCAGCAAGGATAGGACATTAGCTATTCGGGTTGCATCAATGTCCTCTTGTGCTCGTTCATAATTAAGAGCAATGCGCACATCTTTAGTAGCTCGTTCCCGAAGGTTTTCTTCGGAGATACCCAGTGTGTTATGTATGTAATCTATTGCATTTTTCTTATCTGCGCGTGATGTCCTCTCGTCCGTAGCGATGCGTAATATTTCAGAGATTAAATCATTGGATTCTTTTATTGAAGGATACTTTTTTAGATAAGTATTGACAATGTTCTCCCAGCCGTAATAGGTACGTGAAGCTATCAGACCGACTATTTTGGCCATGTCATCTATAGAGATTTTATCCTCATGACCTATGAAATTCTCTTCAAATATTAATTGAACAAATTTAGTTATACGCCTTGTGTTTTGCCCTGTTGCCCGGGTAATAGCGCGTACATAAAGTTCAGTGTCATATTCGTCAATTGACAGCAATAATTTTACCTGTTCTTTTTCTTTGATATACGACAGGGAACTACGATCGGATGTTAGTAACGAGCATATATAAGGAATGGCGTCCGAGGCTATAATCCTGTTTTCTACATAAGTATAATGTTTATAATATAAAAAGTCTGATAGGTCGATTACGAATAGTTCATCCGTTAAGTTGTTGTTTGTTCCTAAGATGCCCTTTCCCTTAAGTTCTTTTAGTGCCTCGTTGAACTGGCTTTTCAGATTCTCTGCTTCCTCTTTTCCGAGGTCTGTTGCCAGTCGGTCACAAAGCAAATTATATACCTTATTGAGATAGTCTTCTTGTGTTCCGCGTCTATGGAAATAATGCGTTATGAAGTTATGGGCAGAAATGAGCAATAGTTCACCTGGCTTTTTAAGCATGTCTTCAACACGCGCTCTTTCGATGTAATTACCTATGATTGGGGAGAAATAGCTCGAGTGGAATCTCTCCGTACATTGTTTATGTGTGGCTGAATTCCTTGTGATAGGTTTGATGTTAATAACATTCCCCTTTTCAAAATCTTCTTTGTCGCGCGATACAAAAACAATCTTTCCCTCATATTTGCGAGCATCTTCTATAATCGATTCCCATAACTCCCAACCTGAATCCTGATTGATACCCTTAACGTTCTGAAAATCATCAATATAAATAAGTGTCTTCACATTCTTTCCCATATGGACGCGTAAAAAGCCTTGTAGTTGTTGCATATTGCAGGTTAAAGATTCGCGCTTAATAACAACTACTTTATCAAAAATATTTTCTTGGCTTGAGAGGTATTGATAGACGGCTCGTGACTTACCGGAACCGGCGCGACCAGTGATAATTGTACATGGTTTTTGATCAATGGATTGTTTAATAGCGTCATCTATCTCTCGCGAGATGTAAATTGCAGCATTAAAACCATTGCCTACGCGTCCGGAATCGCCCATAATTAATTCTGGTTGCGAACGAATCGCGTTAATTGAATAAACGGATATATTATCATCACGAAGTTTTTTTTGCGTGTGATGATCTCTATATAGTCCAAAGAGGGTAAGAGGAATTCCTAGGGCATTTAAAATATCGATAAAACTACCAAATAACTCGGTTGCGCTGAGGAAATTTATATCCATAAGTTAGTTATTTAAGGTTGTAAAAAAAATAATTTGCGCTGCAAAATTACAGATAAATTTCCATATGTGCAAATTTTAGTGAAAGAAATGCACACAAAAAAAGACTCTCTGACGAAAAATCGCGCAAGAGAGCCTTAGATTATCAAAAACCTGCAATAAAAATAACCAGAATAATAAATATACGCTGTTCGGCCGCAAAAATATGTTACTAACAAAAGCGTTAGCCGTACCTCTTACGTGTACTAAAAAAAAAGCTGCGCACCTATCCGATAAAACACTCAAAATCGGCTTACGTTTACGCTGTTTCAAAGGGGTGTTTTATTATTAAATCATAGATTTTTGGTAATCCGCTGCAAAAGTACTGCTTTTTTGTGATATATGCAAATTTTAGCGAAAGAAATCATTCCATTATCCATGATTTTGGGTTGTGGAGGAGGCAGTCGACGCAGAGGATACGGGCGGAGACAAGGGTAATGCCTTCTTTGGGAGTATGGCCGATGATCTGCGTGACGGGCGTGTCGGCAAACAGGTTGTGCTCGGGGAGTATCCACGAGCGAATCCACACCGGCGAATGAGTAGGGGATACACCGTACACATCCGGATCAACTGTTACATTGCTGCTGAAGGTAAATGCCTCTTTGTTCGTCCGCCATAGGTCGTTGATTTGCTGCGCTACTACTTGCGGTGCCTCGCCATGATAAGGGCCGATATATTTCTCATACCATTCCTTAGTAACTCCGGCATGGGATACCAAAGTTTTCTCATCTATCGCATAGGCGACTCCATAGAATAGCGCCTCCGTTTCTGCGAATAATTGGCGGTAATTTTCGCGGTATTCAGGATGGCTAAACCGGCTCTTATAATCCTTATCCAGTGTGTAGTTCAAGTCATGATTGCCATAGAGCAGAATCGTCTCCGGGTGCGACTTACAGAAGACGATAATATCTTTGAAATTGGCGACAATCTCCTCTTGGGATCTGCCGTCTTTAGAGTCGAAATAATCGCCTACGAAGATGTTTGTCGCATCCTCGCGTACCAGTCGTTTCCACCGGTCTAAACCATGTATGTCGCCTATGATGTTATGCATTACGCATTAAAGCCGATGGGGCGGAGAGGGGTGGCGTCGAGAGAGGATTTGTGGTGCTGGATGCTATTGGTGAGATGGCGTTGGGAGATGGGGACATCTTCGATGGCAGCCATGAGTGCGGCTTCGTTAACTACGAAGGGCACATCGGCGCTGGCATAGTGAACAGTCATCTGCGCCAAAGCAGGCACATCGATATCGTCCGCCAAGGGTCTGTTGCGCAAATAGATCTCAAAGAGCCTCTGACGCATTTTCTCGTCCGGGGCAGGAATCTCAATCTGCATGTCAAAGCGTCCTGCGCGCAGTGCGGCGGGGTCGATGATGTCTTTCCGGTTCGTCGTACCCACCACCAGGATGCCACGTTTGTGGCACTCGTTGAAGGCAGCGAGGAACTCATTCACTTCATCATTCCGGCTACGTTCCGACTCCAGCGCAGAACGCTTGCTGAGAAGACCGTCTATCTCATCGATACAAAGGACGCAATGTCCGCAGGCTGCCGCGCTCTGGAACATTTCCTTGATATTGTTTGAGGTCTCATGGATATAAGGACTGCCAAGACTGGAAGAAGTGATGAACTTCATAGGCCAATGCAGTTCCTCTGCGATCTTGCTTGCGAAATAGGTCTTACCGCATCCCGGTGGGCCATATAAGAGCACGCCATTGGGCAGTTGCAGCAGGTATTGCTCCGCTTTCTCGGGGTGCAGGAGCGGCCAGAGGATATATTGGGACACCTTTTGCTTGAGGTCGTCCATGCCGGCAATCGAAGCAAAACCCTGCAGGTCGTCCACCGTGCGCGCATTCCAAAGAGAGGTCTCTTCGGCAATCCGGTCCAACTCGGTGTTTTCTATATGCAGGACATGCAGTAAGGTCTTTATGTTCGCCTCGCCTTTAAAAGCCATGTCCATAGCGACAAACAAGTTAGCGGCCGTCTGGGAAGTGCCTACTTTAGACGGTCGCAAGGGTTCTATTATCTCCGAGGAAGGATGCTCCTTGCGCCATTCGTTCATCTTCAGATGTTGCGCTACGGCAGGCATATCGGATGTCAGCGGACAATCGCTCCATGGCTTCTTGCCGGAGAGCATAGCAAAGAGAACCGCACCGATGGAGAAGATATCCGTCATGCCGGTGACCTTTTGCTTGCCCAATAGGTCGGAATGAGTGTAGAACGGGTTGAGTTTCTCAACCTGCTTGACGGAAGGGAGACGAAGTGCTCCGTTGACGTTATACTCGATGGCATGCTCCAAATCAAACAGTTTGGCGGTGAGTTTGCCATCCTCGTCGGACTCAAGGAGGATGTTTTGGGGTGTGATGTCAAGGTGGCACAACTGATGGTCGTTCATGTGCTGCACGGCATTGATAAGTCCGAGCGTAATATCCATTGCCTCCCGCGGGGACAAGGGACCTTTCTCGTCGATATATTGCGAGAGGAGTTTGCCGCGGGAGAGCGGAAAGACCATATAGGTAATGTCGTAAGCGGTTTTTCTAATGCGGCTGAAAGACGTCATGTGCATGAGGTTTGCACATGTACCCAGTTTGCGGTAAGCCCATACTTCTTTCGGCTCCTGGCTGTGCAGCAGTTCTTTCGGCATAGCCTTCATATCATAGAGCTTCATGAAGAACTGGTTGTTCTTCTCGTCTGCTACGCAGTAAGTCTGTGTGTATGCCTTAGCGGTGATGAGGTACAGCACGCTGTAGTCACCGATGTGTGATCCTTGTGTAAATTCTATCATAAAGTATTATTGCTTTTTATTCTTCGCCGCATATTTTGCGCCATTCAAATTCACGGATATAACTGTCGAGGATGGCCTGACAAGCGCGGTAGATGTCGTGGTAGGCGGCTTCGAAATTACGGGTGTACCACGGGTCGGAGACATCGCGTTGCTCGCCTGCCCACTGCATCATCAGTGACTCTTTCTCGCCCGGATCGTAATAGTCCATGACATCGTCATAATTGACATGTCCGATAGAAGAGAGATAGGTCAGATTATCATAATCGGCACAGATAATCTTGTCGTAATAATCATATTCCTCCCGCGTCATCTCGTGTGCCTTGTGCGGTCCGTAAGGGATGCCATATTCGCGCAGTTTGAGTTTGGCAGGCGGGTAGATGTCGTTGCCTTGCTCCTCGTCCGAGACACCGGCGGATGCAATCTCAAACCGGTCTTCCAGTCCGGCTTTGCGCACGAGGTGCTTGAAGATATACTCCGCCATCGGCGAACGGCATATATTACCGTGGCAGACAAATAATATGCGGTCCTTGCGTCTCATCTATGCGCCAAAACCGATGCGGTGTGAGTTGAGTTTTTTCCATTTGATGGACTGCACGTCCTCTTTGGTGATCACGGGTTGCGGCGAGGCGTTCTGTCTCAGTTCCGCCGCCGAGGTGACAGCGATATAGATATGCTTGATAGTGCGCGCGTTGGCAAAACCGCTGCTGCGGTTATCGCACAACGTCCGTATATGCCGGTTGAGTTCCGCGAGAGCCTCGTCGGTGATGCTGTAACCGCGTTTGTCGAGCCGCTGACGCAGGATGGCTATCAGTTCCTCGGCGGTATAATCCTCGAAATGGATGGTGGAAGTGCTGATGGGTACATCTATCGGCGAGGTCTGTAGCCGGTTGTCATCCACGGCGATGACGAACGCATACGAACCGGGCATCTCGGCCGTGAGCGATGTCAGTTTGCAACGGAACCACTGGACGTCGATATGACTGTTGGCGATATCGTCCAGGTCGATGAAGAGGAGTCCTTGTCCCGACTGTTTCATGGTCTCGCGCAGGAGTTGGTCGATGTCGTAAGAGGTCCAGGTGTTTGACGGTGTCTGCGGCATCCGCAGTTGCGTCATCTTGTCGGACGAGATGAGATGGCAGGCATGGAGCAGTTGCGCCAGAAGGCGTGCAACGGAACTCTTGCCGGTGCCTGTCGAGCCGGTGAAAGTCCATTGGAGAGGAATGGTGTCGCTCAGGTCTTCGCCGTTCGCCTGTTTGGTGCGTGCGAGGGTGACGAGGTTATGCAGCGTGCGCTTCACTTCTTCGCGTCCCACCATCTCATCCAGCTGCTTGAGGATGCGGTTTACCTCCGCTTCATCGATGGTCATGTCGGCATCCTGAACAGATGTCGGTATATCGGATGCTTCAATCAGCGACAGCTGCTGCGGCGTGGAAGCGACGGTAGCGGGGGAGAGAATACGTCGGCTCATGTTCGGAATGATGCGCGAAGAGATAAGGCGCGTGATGAAACGCGCATTGCCGAAACGCTCTTTGTTACGTCCTTTGCCGCGCTCCATCTCGCGATGGATAAGGGTCTGACGAAGACCATGCTGGAAATTCAAGGCATACCGACGCCCCGCGGAGGCCTTGTACGGCGCCGGGAGGGGTTCGTCCGGCCGGAGGATCTGGGCTTATCGCTCCCCCTTGTCGCCAAAGTCGCCTGCGGCGGCTCCTCCGTCGGGGTGTATATCTGCCGCACCCTTGAAGAGTACGCATACGCTTTGGAGCAGTGCTTTCTGCTGGAGCCGGAGGTGGTGGTCGAGGAGTATATCGACGGGCGCGAATTCTCCGTCGGCGTCCTCGACGGAAAAGCCCTTCCGATCATCGAGATCGTCCCGAAGATGGGTTTTTATGATTATAAGAACAAATACACGCCCGGAGCGACGGAGGAATACTGCCCGGCTCCCCTGCCGCCGCATCTGACACGGCAAATGCAGCATTT
>CADBVL010000020.1 GCA_902798015.1 uncultured Bacteroidales bacterium | reverse complement strand
TGTGTTAGTATTTAAGATTTTGTAAAGTCAAGTTTGCAAAAACGCTGCAAAGATACACAAAAAAAATAACATACGCAAGCGCGCACGCTATTTTTTCAAAAATAATTTATCAAGAGCGGCCTAATGCAAGGGAATATGATGGTTAAATTTCCATTGTTTGAGTTGAATTTGCATCTCGTTCCGCGTTTGTGAAGAACAATAAACCTCCGTGAAACGCTCCCATATATACTGAATAGCAACGGGGGAAGGATGCACCAAGTCTTCTGCATAGAAACGATAGTCCCGGAGTTCGTCCATCATGATTTCGTAAGATGGGAAATATGAGATTGGCTTTGCTATGTGATGTTTGTCATTTGAGATTTTTTCAATAGCCGACAAAAGTGTCGATTTGGAGAGTTGGTTCTCATGCAGACCGTCTTTGATATGGCGAATCGGTGAGACCGTGAAAAGCCAGTGTTTATCAGGATAACGCGCAATGAGCGGCAGCCATAACGCTTCGATTTCATCGGAAGAAAGACGTCTGCGGATAAACCGCTCAGACGGTAATTTATGACAGTTCCCTACCACGGAAGAGATTCCGGGACCAAGCGACTCTACCGGGTCTTTCATTTCATATACCCACGCGGTCCCAAAAGTTACGATGACTACCGTCGCATCTTCAAGCGCCCGTTGCATTGTCTCAATAGAGTTACCAACCGCTTTGCGTGTTTCTTCTTCTGTGGCCTGTGAAAAAGAACCATGATGGGCCATCGAGTGCCATAATCCATCAGACTCCACCAAAGGTGGAATCCCGGTCATCAGCATCGCCTGCGCAATAGATACGGGATTATAGAGTGTGCCGAAAGGATTGCATGTCACTTGTAAACCACGCTGCACCATCATTTGCCCGATGGAATCGGAAAAACAAGAACCAACGAGCAGAATTTTATCCTCATATCCAATCTGCCACCCGCTTGGCTGAATATCCACTAGCGTTTGTAATTTCATATCACTCAAAATGCATTACTTTCGCCGGACTGATCTTCGTGATGATCATCGACGGCAACAGCAAGATAACCAACGAGATAGCTATCGTCACTACGTTCAGCAGCACCAGCCATCCCCAAGCAAAAGATATCGGCACGTACTCCACATAATACGTGGTCGCGTCCAAGGGTACCAGATGCGCGAAATACTGCAGCGCCGCCAAACCCAGACCGACGATATTTCCCCATAGCACTCCCTTGCCTATCAGCAGCGCCGCTTGACCAAGGAAGATACGCCGCACGAAGCGGTTGTCGGCTCCTAACGCTTTTAGCGTTCCGATAAGCGTCACGCCGTCGAGAATCAAGATAATCAGTCCCGAGACGATGTTAAAGCCCGCCACCAAAAGCATCAGCACGATAATCACCACCACATTCATATCTAACAAGTCCAACCAAGCAAAGATAGCCGGATTCTGCTCATGCAGTGTCTGCACATAATAGACATGATAGCCGTCCTCGTCCATCAGACGGATCGTCGCGAAATATATTTGGTCCGCTACTTCGTCTATAGCGCCGATTTCATCGACTAAAATCTCCACACCCGAATAGGTGTCCGTTCCCCACCCTTGAAGCCGCTGAGCCGTCTCCAGTGGCGCAAGAACAAACAGATCGTCGAACTGGTCAAAGCCCGTGTCATACACACCTGTCACGCGGAAACGACGGGCTCGGATATCCGTGTCATCCACGAAATAGGCATTGACGGCATCGCCTACGGCGATCTGCATCGTCTGCGCTACCCTGCGCGACACGATCACTTCCTGCGGCGCGACTGGCAAACCACCCTCTACGATATTCCGACTGAAGAAATCCCAGTACTCCGTACCCTTGAGCACTATACCGTGGAAGTCCGCATCCGTCTTGAGCATACCGGGCTTGGTGATGAACGGCGCGGCAGAGCGCACGTGCTCAAAGCCCGCGAGGGCAGTCAGGAGCGAATCGGACACCTCGATAGGCTGTAAGTCATACGTGTTGTTGTTGTCGAAAGACACCAACTGGATATGCGCACCGAAACCCGCCACCTTCTGCGTGACCGTCTGCTTGAAGCCCACGACAATACAAATCGTGAGGATCATCACTGCCACACCTACGATCATTCCCGCCAGCGCAACACGAACAGCAGGACGAGAATGACGCTTTTTCCCCTCATCAGAGAAATAAAGTCGCATAGCAAGCGCTATTTCGGGCAAAAACGGCATGATTTTTGTTGTGTATTTTTCGTTATGAAACGTCTCTTTTTATCTCTTGTTCTCGGTGCATTGCTCACCGGTTTAGCTTCTGCGCAGGAGCAGCATGTTCGTCCTCAACGTACTCCGGAAGAGGAGGCTACCAAGCAGACAGAGCGCCTTGTGCGCGAGTTGGGTATCCGCGACTCCGTTCGTATCGACACCATCTATCGGATGCACCTCAAATACGCGCTTATTCGTCAGAAAGGTCTGACGCGTGCGGAGAATATGGAACGTATGCAGTCGATCTACAACGAACTGAAACATCTCCTTTCTCCCGATGAATTCGAGCGATTTATGAACCACCCGGCGGAGCAACCTCGCCGCCCTCGCGGGGCAAATGTCGTTCAGCCGAAGGCAGCACCCAACGGCGAAGCCCCCAATAAACCGACGTTGCGAGAAGAAGCCCGACAAGCAGACCAACTATGATATCCGTAGGGTAATGCGCCCCGAGATACATACGACTATAACAGTTCAAAGCCACCCATGCCAACAGCACTGCGGTGGCTATTTTATTGCGGTAGAGCGAACTGAAAAGCGTTGCTACGGCTATCGTGTTGGCGGCGTGAGAACTGCAAAAACCGTATAAACCGCCCGTATAACCGTTCACCAGATGCAACGGATCCAAAGCCGGCTCATGCGTTGGACGCAGACGGCAAACCAGAGGTTTGAAGATGCTGCTGCAGATGATATCACTCACTCCTACCGCCACAATAAAACCCAAGATGATGAGCAGCGCGACCTTCCAGGAACGGTAACGACACGCCACAAGGATAATCAGCACCACATACAGCGGCAGCCACGTAGCCGGGTGGCTCGTCCACCACATAAGACTATCCAGCCACTCCGTATGATGGCCGTTGATCCAGAGTAATATGGTTGAATCAAGATTCATTGATAAGTACGGCTGTGTGACAAGCAACAACTGCGGCGGTCTCTGTACGGAGACGACTATTCCCTAAACTGACGGGTGCGAAGCCAAGTGCTAACGCGTCTGCAACTTCCTTCTCGCTGAAATCGCCTTCCGGTCCGATCAGCACCAGCACATCTCTACCCTGCTCTATTTCGTCCTTGAGTAAGCGTTTCTCATCTTTATAACAATGCGCGATGAAACACTGTTGGTTGAGTTTCGCCTGCTCGCGGATGAAGTCATCATAAGGCGTCAGTTCGTGCAGCACAGGCAGGTACGGCGTGAGAGATTGTTTGGCGGCAGAGAGGATGATTTTCTCCAAGCGGTCGGGGCGCAGTTGTTTGCGCTCCGAGAAGCGGCATAAGAGCGGCGTGATCTCATCCACGCCTATCTCCACGCATTTCTCGATGGCCCACTCCATCCGCTCGATATTCTTCGTCGGCGCGACAGCTATATGCAGATGGAAGGCATGGTGCTGTTGCTGCTTCTCACGGGAGATTATCTCGAAGTCACAGTGTTTGGGGTGCGGATTCGTGATACGCGCTGTATAGGTGGTTCCGCGTCCGTCTGTGATGAGAATCTCATCGCCTACGGAGTAGCGCAGCACCCGCACGCAGTGCGCACTCTCCTCTTCCGAGAGCGTCTGCTGTTTTTCTATGTCCGGACAATAAAACAAGTACATGTTTACCAATTTTGCGGCGCAAAATTACTGCTTTTTTTTGACATGTGCAAGATTTTTATAAAAATAATCGTTTAAGCGAAGCAATATAAGAAATTAAAAAGCGCGAACGAAATGGATATTATATATAAAATATATAATATAGTATAAAGTGCTAAATAATGCCATAATTTAGTGCGTGATAAGTGGGTGATAAGTGCGTCATAAGTGCGAGATAAATGGGTGTAAGTGCTGGTATTTACCTGGTAAATGCCTATAGAAAACCCGCCACGCAGTGAAGCGCAGCGGGTTTAATGTCCTTATACATTAAATTAATTTAAGCGGAGCATGACGGAAATTACCGTACCGGCGGTGGAGTCGCCTGACTTGATCACGCGGGCTTTGCCTTTGTTAGCACCGGCTACGTCAACGATGACGGTTACAGCTTTTCCGGTCATAGTATAGGCCGTGGTAGTAAACGACTGCGTGGACGGATTATAGTCGCCGAACTTGCGCATTGCCGAGCGGTTGATAGTGCCGTCATTATACAGGGCGCTGAAGTCAATCTGTACCTCTTCAGCGGCATTCTGGGCGAGGTCGCAGATAAAGAACGCCTTCTCGTCATCCCTCATTACATAAGCGATATCGTCATAATACGCGTTAATATTGCTTGGATAGTGGTTCGGCAGCGCAGCACGGGTGATTTTCTTTGCTTGCGGATCGAAAGTATATTTGAAACCGTACTCCATGAAGGACATCGTCTTCTGCTTGCTGACCACCGGATCGCCGACCTTTATATAGAGATGGTCGTCCGTGTGTGCGATGAGTTCTTTGGCTTTTGCAATCGGCGAGGGCGATTCGCTCAGTTCGATTGAATAGAAGAACGAACCGATATCATCGCGACCGTAAACGGCATAGATCGTGTTATCCACAGAAATAATATTGATGGTCACATTCTCGTTGTTTTGCAAGCGAGAATCAACCGCAGTACTATTCAATCCTACGATGTTATTATCCTTCGGGCCGTCCGGGAAGAGCACACCAGGCGTCATGTTTCCCCGATCGTGGTACCAGATATGCAGACCTAAAGCGCCTCTGGTGTCGGGCATGATGTCCGTAGTATACATCGTATATTCGTGCATCGTAGTTACCGCTAAGGACGAGCCTTGGTCCTTAAGACGGTACAGCATCTTCGGAGAAGACAGCCAGCAGTTGGAGTATATCTCGCCCTGGAGGCATTCTACTACGCCGTATATGTCGCTCTGGCGTTCGAAAGTCACGCCTCTCGAGTTATACCACGGTCGTCCATCACGTCCGTCCCAATAAAAGAGGGCACCGTCTTTGCGGCGAACGAGGAAATTGCCGTAGAACTTATCAATGATTTCTTTGATCATCGAGTGGTACGGTTCTTTCAATTGGTCCAAGTCCGGGTAGTCATAATAGCAGTCGTACAGCCAGAGCCACTCGTCGCCTACGGCGAAGATATTCTTTATCGCGAGGCGCATGTGAGCCTTGACCATATCGACCAGTTCGCCGTTGTTACCGCGCGCATCAATCGTGTAGGTTATCTCGACCAACGTGCCGTCCTCGGACACCGAATAGGCGGGTTTATGGATGTTATACGTGACATCATCCTCTGCCGGCATGCGCGCCGGTGCGTTATTGGCGGCCGCTCCGACAGTAGCCAGCGCCAGCGTGTTGACGCCATCGAGGTGCATTTTCTTAAACTGAATATTTTTTACTTGGTCTTTACTACCTCCACCTTCGCAAGAGGCCATGCTTAGGGCAACTACAATCGCTGCAAGAGCGTAAATAAAACGAGTTTTCATAATTGTGTTGATTTTAGTTGATTATAATTCACTTTCTTTGAGTCGTTCCGCATTCTCTGCTACTTGTAGAGCATCGATAACACCTTGAATATCTCCATCCATGAAGGCAGCGAGGTTATAGACCGTGTAGCCGATACGATGGTCGGTGATTCGGCCCTGCGGGTAGTTGTAGGTACGGATCTTGGCACTGCGGTCACCGGTGGAGACCATGGTCTTACGGCGCGCGGCGATGTCGTCGATGTATTTCTGGTGCTCCTTATCATATATTTGCGTGCGTAAGCGACTCAAGGCACGCTCCTTGTTCTTCGGCTGATCCCGGGTCTCTGTACATTCAATTAATATCTCCTGCACCTCGCCGGTGTTTGGATTTTTCCAATTATAGCGTAACCGTACACCAGACTCCACCTTGTTGACGTTTTGTCCACCCGCACCACCGGAACGGAAAGTCTCCCATTTGATCTCGCCTTCATTAATATGCACCTCGAATTCATCGGCTTCCGGTAAAACTGCAACTGTAGCAGCCGACGTATGTACACGACCTTGTGTTTCGGTAACTGGCACGCGCTGCACACGATGCACTCCACTCTCGTATTTGAGTGTCCCATAGACATTCTGACCGGTCACGTTGAAGATAATCTCCTTGTATCCGCCGGCTGCTCCTTCGTTAAAGGATGATACAGTGTATTTAAATCCTTTAATCTCAAAATATTTGGTGTACATACGAAAGAGGTCACCGGCAAAAATTGCCGCCTCATCACCACCAGTACCGCCACGAATCTCCATAACGACGTTCTTGCCATCCTCAGGATCTTGCGGCAAGAGTTGCAGTTTCAGTTCTTCTTCCAACTTTGGAATTTGCGGCTCCAGTTCTTCTACTTCAGCACGCGCCATTTCTTTGAGATCCGCGTCAGACTCATTATATAGAAGATCTTTGGCATCCTGCAAGTTCTGCACAACTTTCTTATAGCGATGTGCACATTCCAAGACACGTTCCAAATCATGATACTCACGGTTCAGACGCACATAGCGAGCTTGGTCGGCAATAACGAAAGGGTCTGTGATTAACAGACTCACCTCATGGAATTTGGCTTCTAAACCATCGATTTTATCGAGAATATTCATGATAAGCTTGTAATGTGTTTTGTAGCAGACTGACGATAGTCATGGGGCCCACTCCACCAGGAACAGGAGTGATAAAACCGGCGACAGGTGCCACGTGCTCAAAATCCACGTCGCCTACCAGACGGTATCCACGCGGAGCAGAAAGATCCTCTATACGATTGATTCCCACGTCAATTACCGTCGCTCCGGGTTTAACCATACTCGCAGTTACCAAGTTCGGACTCCCCGCCGCTACAATAATAATATCAGCCGTGCGGCAGATTGCAGCGAGGTCTTGTGTCTTCGAATGGCAAACAGTACAAATTGGTATGGCCATCCTCCAGGGTGTTGAGCATGGCCATGGGTTTGCCGACAATATTCGATCTTCCAATTACCACTACATGTTT
Organism: uncultured Bacteroidales bacterium; assembly: GCA_902798015.1. Taxonomy (GTDB): domain Bacteria; phylum Bacteroidota; class Bacteroidia; order Bacteroidales; family Paludibacteraceae; genus Colicola. The sequence goes on along the minus strand of CADBVL010000020.1, from coordinate 36,365 downwards.
GCCTTCTGTTGCAATACCGTAGCGTGCAAGCAATTCGCGAATGCCGCGCGGAGTGGCACTCACGATAGACGGCAATCCCTGTACAGTACGACCAATATTCTCAGGTGTCAAACCATCTACGTCTTTACGATAGTCAATAGCCGAAAGAATAGCCAGTTCATTAATATGTTCCGGAAGCGGCAGTTGCACAATGAACCCATCGATGGAATCGTCGTTATTGAGTCGATGAATCTCTGTAAGCAGTGTCTGCTCAGAGACAAACTCATCGTATGAGATACGTTCCGCTTCAATACCAACTTCTGCGCAAGCCTTCAGTTTATTGGTCACATACGTTTCCGAAGCAGGGTTATGCCCTACCATGACCACCGCTAGTTTGGGCGCACGCTTGTCTTCTGCTCTAAGAGCAGCAATCTGTTCGCGTAACTCACCACGTATCGTTTGTGCTATTTGTTTTCCGTCAATAATCATTCGTTACCTTTTTCTTTGTTCTTCTTCCAAATCTTGAATGTATTCCAAATATCTTTCCATTCGCGTTGCGTGATATACCACGTATTTTCTCTGCGCGGAGGACGATAAACAGGACGTGTCTCTATTTGAACTTTACGTTTGAGTGAATCAAGATTATAGGCTTGAGTCAAGCTATCGGAATAGAGAAGCGCGTCTTGTTCATCCGCTTTGTGGATACGCAGTTCGTCCACTGCCATCTCCGTTGTCGGATCATCATTCGGCATGGCTTTTATCTCTTCTACGACAAAGCGCACAAGGAAGAATAATCCGATGAGAACTCCCATAACGAGCACTACAACCATCCCGTAATAGGCCTGTTTATCCCGCATACGCAACGCTCCTCCAAGGCCTCTATTGCGTTCATTCGGACCTACGTGATGATGGTGATGACGCTTCTTGTGTTTTGCTTCATCCCAGCCAGGTTGATATGTGTGCTCTTCCGCCATTAATGTCTGCGTCCGCTCATCTGTTGCACTTTGCGCATCATCTTTGATGTCTGCTCGAATTGTTTGAGAAAACGATTGAGTGCAACGATATCTACACCCGCCCCTTTTGCGATGCGGTTCTTGCGACTTCCGTTAAGCAGGCTCGGGTTAGCACGCTCTGCCGGCGTCATGGAATTAATCATCGCTTCAATGGGTTTGAAGGCATCGTCACTCACCTCTACGCCTTTCAACGCTTTGTCCATACCCGGAATCATACCCATCAGATCCTTCATAGACCCCATCTTCTTGATTTGGTTTAATTGTCCGATGAAATCGTTGAAATCGAATTGGTTCTTAGCAATTTTCTTTGATATACGCCGAGCTTCGGCTTCATCATATTGCTCTTGTGCGCGTTCTACAAGAGAAACAACGTCACCCATACCAAGAATTCGATCGGCCATACGAGAGGGATGGAACACATCAAGCGCCTCCATCTTCTCGCCGGTTCCGATAAACTTTATCGGTTTGTTTACGACCGATCGGATACTCAGTGCTGCACCACCGCGTGCATCACCGTCTAATTTCGTGAGAACTACACCATCAAAATCCAGACGGTCGTTAAACTCCTTAGCGGTGTTCACTGCATCCTGACCTGTCATGGCATCTACGACGAACAAGGTTTCAGACGGCTGGATAGCCTCTTTGATAGCCGCTATCTCTGTCATCATCTGTTCATCCACTGCCAAACGGCCAGCTGTATCTACAATCACTACGTCATAGCCGAATTTCCTGGCCTCAGTAATTGCGTCTTGCGCTTTCTTAACAGGGTTGGATTCGCTTTCTCCCGTGTATACTTTTGCGTTTATTTGCTCTCCGAGTACGCGAAGTTGCTCTATAGCAGCCGGACGATAGACGTCGCATGCCACGAGCATTACTTTTTTATTTTTCTTTGTTTGTAAATAATTCGCCAGCTTGGACGCAAAAGTAGTTTTACCACTACCTTGTAGACCCGCCATGAGGATGACCGCAGGCGAGCCTTTCAAGTTAATCTCTTGGGTTTCGCCACCCATCAACTCCGCCAACTCGTCATGGGTAATCTTCACCATTAACTGTCCCGGACGAACGGCCGTAATGACATTTTGACCGAGGGCTTTCTCCTTGACCTGATCAGTGAACTGCTTTGCTGTTTTGTAGTTCACATCGGCCTCCAACAGGGCTTTGCGGATATCTTTGACGGTCTCCGCGATATTAATCTCGGTGATACGTCCTTCGCCTTTGAGGATTTTAAATGAGCGTTCTAATCTTTCTGATAAATTATCGAACATATATATATAATAGAGTGTTTAAATTTACGGGTTAGAAATTATGATTTAGCCATATAATCTAAAATCGGCCACAAAAGTAGTAAAAAAAAATCAAATATGCAAATAAATTTGCACAATTCAAAAAAAAGTAGTACTTTTGTAGCCGATTTTGAAAAATGCGGTGTTAGCACATCGGTAGTGCATCGGCTTCCCAAGCCGAGGAGGCGGGTTCGATTCCCGTACACCGCTCCAAGCAGGCCGGTCTATCGCGCCGAAAGGTGAGGAAAGTCCGGGCAGCACAGAGCACCGCAGCGGTTAACGGCCGTCAGGCAGAAATGTTTGGTCACTGCTACAGAGACGAGTCGCCTTCGGGCGGGTGAAACGAGCACACTGCGGGCTGCAATTCCATGTAAACCGATGTTTGAGCGTTGCTCGCGCGAGTCGGAGGGTAGGAAGCGAGAGAAGCCCGTGGTAACACGTGACTCGAGATTAATGATAGACACCCGCAAGGGTACAGAACCCGGCTTACAGGCCTGCTTCCCTTTCCAGGGATTTCAAAAATGACTCTTGGATAACAACCATGAAGAAAATTTCCCAAATATCCGGATTTGTGCGCTACGACATGTGGCGGAGGACATCTACGGAGATAGATAGCTGGTACAAACGTCTGGGATACATGGTAATACGTACTATCGCGTTAGTAGTACGCGGTTTCACAAGCAAAAATCTCAACGATCAAGCCAAAGCTCTCACCTACTCTCTTATTTTCGCTGTTGTACCTATTTTAGCTATGGTCGTAGCTGTAGCCAAAGGGTTTGGCGTTGCCGATGTAATTGAGCAACAACTCAATGCATCGTTTCTCGGCGGGACAAATATGGTACCCACTATCATGGCAATGGTGGATCGCTATTTAGAGACTGCACAAGGCGGCTTATTTATTGGAATAGGAATTATAATACTCTTGTGGGCCATTTATTCGTTCTTTCAATCCGTAGAAACGGCCTTCAATCGTATATGGAATGTGAAGAAGTCGCGTTCTATACTTCGTCAAGTGACCACCTATATTGCTATCGTGGTCTTAATTCCTGTGCTAATCGTTTGTTCGGCGGGTTTGAATATTTTTGTTCATTCAGCAGTAGAGAATGCCGTTCATCTCGAAGCATTACATGAATCTTTACACACGGATGGTGTAAAATTGCTGCAGTTTATAATCTGTTGGCTGCTATTCACCATCATGTACGTAGCCATTCCAAACACAAAGGTGCGTTTTCTGCCGGCTGTTATACCCGGTGTTTTGATGGGTACGTTGTTCCAATTACTCCAGATGTTATCCGTCTATTTGATTGCGCTCCTTGGTCGCACAAGTATTGTATATGGAGCGTTCGCATCTATCCCGATTCTTATGACCTGGTTACAATGGACAAGTCTGCTTATCCTAATTGGTGCAGAGATGAGTTACGCCATCCAGAACAACGAGGAATTTGAGTACGAACAGGACTTGAATGTGATGTCCCGCCGCTACAAAGACTTCATCATGTTATACCTTTTATCTACAATAATTAGGCGTTTTGAGAACGACGAAGAACCTCTAACAGCACATCAACTTGCCGTTCGCGACCATTTACCCATTCGTGTAGTCAATCAGTTGTTGGGTAGAATGGTAGAGACAGGTTTGGTAAGAGAGGTTTATCATGAGGAAGAAGAGAAGAGTTATCAGCCTGCACTTGATACCCACAAGATTAGTATAGGGATGGTACTCGACCGTATTGATGCTCAAGGTGCAGAAGAATTTCTCACCTCACCTACCCCTGAGATGCAAGCTTTCTGGGAAAGATATGTCGAAGTGAAAAAAAAGCATACTACGTTGAATGATATTTTAATAACTGATATATGAAAAAACACCATTTTGTATTCGCCGCCGTGCTGATGATGAGTCAGTTCGTTCTTGCGGCTCCGAAGATTCAACAAGTAGAACCTCTTAGTTGGTGGACGAACATGAATATGCCGCTCACTGTGATGTTCCATGGTCAGGATTTGCAAGACGCCCAAGTGAGTGTTCAGCAGATTGTTAACGGCAAAGTGATGCGTGGAGAGTGTTTAGGCCTCGTTCCTCGCGGACAACACAACGCGGAGAGTCCGAATTACCTGTTCGTGGACTTTGGTGTATTCCACCCCGGTACCTATCGCATTACCCTCAAGAAAGGCAAAAAGAAAGCGATGTATGACTATGTCATAAACGAACGTAAGGCTGGTAGCCGTGAGCGCAAGAGTTTCGACGCTTCGGATGTCGTTTACCTGATTATGAGTGACCGTTTTGTGGATGGCGACGAGAGTAATAACAGCACTCCGAATACCAAAGAGAAAGCAAACAAAGCGGATGTGAATGGTCGTTGGGGCGGTGACATACAAGGAATCATCAATTCGTTTGACCATATTGTCAAATTAGGTTGTACAGCTATCTGGCCGACTCCAATGCTTGGCGACGACGAGGCAGCATGGAGTTATCACGGCTATGCGTGCTCGGACTATTATCACATCGATCCGCGTTATGGAAGCAATACGTTATACGCACAGATGGTACAACAAGCTCACGCAAAGGGATTGAAGATCCTCATGGATATGGTTCCGAACCATTGCGGTGCAGCGCACTGGTGGATGAGCGACCTTCCTTACCATGATTGGATCAATCAGTTTGACCAGTTCACCAACACCAATAACTGCTTCACCGCCAACTATGACATCAATGCCTCGGAGTATGACCGTCAGCTTTCTAACCGCGGTTGGTTCGATCATCCGATGCCGGATATGAATCTTGAGAACCCTGACCTGCTGAAATACTTCCAACAATGGGCCATTTGGTGGGTAGAGTTTGCTGACTTAGACGGTTTGCGCGTAGATACGTACCCGTATATTGAGAAGATTCCCGCCAGCCAATGGCTCAAGGCCATTCGCGATGAATATCCGAATATCAATATAGTCGGTGAGTGCTGGACTCGTCCTGCACCCGCAGTCGCCTACTGGCAGAGCGGCGCGAAGAACTTCGACGGTTTCGATTCGAACCTGCCTACTGTGATGGACTTCCCAGTAGAAGAGGCTATCCGTCAAGCACTTGAGAACGACGGCAGTGGATGGGGTAATGGCTTAACACGCGTTTACGATGCCATGACGATGGATTACATGTATGCTGACGTGAATAAGTTGTTGACCTTTCTCGGCAACCATGACATGGCACGCATCACCGATATCGTCAAAGATAAAGACCCGCGTCGTGTGAAGTTGGCGAACGTGCTTTTGGCAACCATGCGTGGCATTCCGCAGTTATTGTACGGCGATGAATACGCGTTGACAGCTAAGGGCGATCCGAATAACCACTCCCTACTCCGCGTTCCACTGCCGCAGGGCGACGAGGTAACACCGGCCATGAAAGATATGTACGACTTCCAGAGCAAACTTTATACCTGGCGTAAGAATGAACCCGTGCTGCATTTCGGTCGTACAATGCATTTCCTTGCGCGCAATAACACCTACGCGTTCTTCCGTTATAATGACAAGGAGGCAGTGTTCGTCTTTGCCAATGCAGCGGAACAGCCGCGTACTATTCCGACGGAGACATACGCAGAGATTCTCGGCAAGTATAATGCAAAAGGCATAAACCCCTTAACGGGCGAAGCAATCGATCTCAGCCGCAGGGATATCGAAGTACCGGCATTGAGTACACTGATCGTTATGTTGAAGAAATAACGAGTTAACGAATTAACGAATGAAGGAATTAACGAGTGAAGGAATAGCAAAAGTGTGCCCACGATGCGGGGCACATTTTGTTTGCCATCATAAAAATCCTGCTATCTGTCAGTGTGCAGGGATTAACTTAAATGAAAATGCGCGCGCTTATCTGCGCACGCATTATACGGATTGTCTATGTAGGGCTTGCCTACTTGAGGTGGCTCGCGAAATGCAATAGACTATCGGGGGCGTTATTCAGGATATGAATAACGTCCTCGAGCATTTCTTCGGGGTGTACTACCCCACGCTCCCAGAAGTTATTCGCCCCGCCGTCTTTTCTCTGCTTGCGCCAGTTATAGACACGTCCGGTCTGATAGGCCTTAAACCACGTGTGTTTCTCGTCCATCTCTGCTAGTTCTGCCATGTTGTTACCGCCAGCACCAACCCATACGTCGGCGTCATGAAAATAACGCAGCGTCTCTTCGATAGCCAACGGAATGGATGTCTCGCGTTCGTCATCAAAGAACGGATAGTCTGCGCCGGCATCTTTGAAAAGATACGCCAGGTAGTTCTTGCCGGAAGGCACGTACCAAGTGCCTCTAAAATTATTACCACTCATAATTTTAGAGGATTTGACATTGGAGATTGAAGATTTGAGATTGTTATACTTCGTCTCTACTTCGTGGAAGACCGAGTCGGCTTCGTGGAGGCGGCCGGTGAGGGCACCGAGCACACGGATCCATTCGGCCCGAGCAAGCGGTGAGCCTTCCTGCCACTCGTTGATATAGATCGTCGTCACGCCGAGTTTCTCCAGACGCGTCGCTTCGAGGTTGTCGTATTGGCCGTAATTGACGGCTAACAACGCGTCTAAACCTGCTTGGAGCGTACGCTCGGCTGAAGGCTTCATCGAATCGCCGAGGTCTATCTCATCGCCTTTGACAGGCGTGTAGATCAGTTCGGGATTGCAGACAGCCACGAGGCAGTCCAAGGCATCTATTGCATAGAGGAAGCCCACCTGCACGGTACTCATCGTACCGAGACGACGCAGCGGTTCTTTCACACAGATTCGCTGGTACGGTTGGAAAACCTCGACGATTGTGCCGGTGTCCGTAGGCGTGATAGCAAAGCCCGCGGCGTACTTATTCCCTACGGGAATACCACCCTGCTCTGCGGACTGTTTGGCACAGCCCGCAAAGCAAAGCAGCAATCCTATGATTGGTACAAACCGCTTCATTAATTACTTTTTAGCACCGAAATTGTCGATACAGAAGTAAGCCGGAGTGGTCAAACCACCGCTGTTGTGCTTCGAGCCCTGCAAGGTGAACTTCAACGCGCTTACTTTTCCGAGCGGGCTCAGATCAACATACGTCCAGTTCTGAACATAGTGTTTGCCGCGTGCCAAGTCAAAGGTGATTTCACCCGTCTTTGCGCCGTTCAGAGAACCGGTAACAACCAGCTCAAAGTAGTCGTCATCGCCAAAAGGCAGACCTTTACCAGCAGCTTCTTCCGACATGCCATCACCATTGAGGATAGCGTCAACCACCCAAGTGGTGTTGCAGACATACATACCCGGAACAACAGCTGCCTCTTTGAGCACTACGCGGTCTACGCCTGCGTACGAATTGGTCCAAACCACATAGTTGTTGCCGCGGAACGCACCACCGGCAGCAGACTTGTAGCTGTCTGCATAATACGCATAGTTACGGCCCTTCTTGTTGCTTACTACGCTACCGAAGTAATAAACGCCCCACGATCCGTAGTCAGCTACTTCCTGCTCGAACTTGAAGTTACCGCTTTCGATCGTACCGCTCTCACTCAGGAGAAGGATCGAATCTGCTGCAGGAGGAGTAACCGTAGCCTCCTCGAAGGTTGCTACGAACTGATCAGGCACTGCTGTGTTCTCGCACGACGCAAATACCAGCGCCAATGCAGCTACAAAAAAGAATGACTTTTTCATTTTTGTTTTTGTTTTAAATTGTTAATAAATTGGGTTAATATAAGTGTTATTCGCACTATTTTGCGTGTAAATCAATTGCTCCGGATATTTCGGTACTGATCTCGCCGGTGGGATTGTTGATCTCATCGATCGCGGTGTAGACACGAACGAAATCAATCGTCGGCAGACTAACTGATTGTCCGTTCGTATCTACAGCCCACGAAATATCAAATGATGTACCTTCAGTATCCTTGTTCGGTTTATTATCCACATAGCCGAAATCCAATATCTTCTGAACTGTCTGCCCGCTTATTTTTACCGTCTGTGAGGGCAGTTTGGCACCATAGAGCGTGTATTCGTCCTCTTTCAACCACTGCGGGTAATATGGTTGTTTATGGAAGGGATTTTGAATGGTATCTCCGGAACGCGTATAGGTCTTCTGATACGTATGATTTGTCTGCGGATTATCGTACAGACATCCCTTTAGTTCGTACCATGTATCATCGGGCACTCCATTATTATTTGCGTCACGACTCACCAATACTATTCCAGGTTCTGAACTACCATACTCCGTACTTTCATTCATATAATAAGCATTACCGAGGATTTGGATATCGCGGCCGTCTTTATTCTCTACAGGGTGGTCAAAACCAAACGTGAGATATCCCCCCCAGCCTCCGAGGCAAACCAATCCACCGGCATTGTTGGCAATTGCCTGCTCACATTTTCGACACATGGTCTCGGCATCATCACCCTCCTCATATTTGGGCAACTCATTGACAAACTGCCCCATGCCCGGCAAATATTCATATACATGTGCGAGGAAACGATGAACATCTTCATGTGAGCCGGTATCGGGTGCCAGTGAATATTCTCCCGTCACGCGACAGAGATGTCCCGGAATATCTCCCGTCAGTGCACGCCAATGCTCATGGCCATCGTATCCATAGCAATGCAGCACTCCGGAAGAAACGTAGTTCTTTGCATCCGTAATGTAAAGAGCCTCATCTGTTGCTAAAAGACCATATGGATGCTCGTAGTTTTTGATATCTATCGGTTGAGGCTGTTCCGCAAAGTCAATTGTGGAGAACGCGCGTAGAGTATTTGCTTCATTATCAATAATATACGCAGTATTCCCACAGATGGAGATATTTGCACATGGCGTAGAAATATGCTTTAGAATATGAGTAAAATCTAGGATTACCAGGGAAGGCATAGCATTTACATAGTTTCCTTGACAGCAAACCCATAGGTGTTTTTGTGCATCCACGCAAATGCGCGTCGGGTTCAAGCCCACGGGTATCTTTTCTATCTCTGTAAAAGTCGTCAGGTCAATGACCGAAATCGTGGAGTCATAGCGATTGGTGAGGTATCCTCCGGAATTGCAGACAAAAAGCATATTATCCACGACACACAGTTCATCGGGTTGATGGCCGACTTTTACTTCCCGTGTAACAGTCAGTGTAGCCGTGTCCACTTCATAGACAGATCCTAACATGTCCGGGTCTGCTATCGAACCCACGTATGCGCTGACATACATCTTATCTCCCTTGAATGCCAAGTAACGGCAATTCGATATATCAATTTTTGCAATATGCCGCGCCTGCAGGTCCATCACTTCCACTTTATGCGAGCAGTTAATGACGGCATACAAACGATGACCATATTGCTGAATATCATTGCCGACATCTCCCAGTTCCTTCATCTGTGTTGGGTTCATCGCCCCGTACCAATTGGAGTAATAGTCACCGGTGTGAAGGTTGATATAGTCCAGTCGGGCTTTGTTCGAGCCCATATTTCCTTCACAGAGTACATACAATCCCCCATTACGTACTTCATCCGTGACGTGCGTTCCTATCGTAGGATAGACGATTTCGTCACCGCGACAGGAGGCAAGCATTATGCATATGCATAATACAATTTGAAATTTTAATATCTGAAGGCAATGGTGCATCGTATGTTTTGTTTAGGCATCGGATAGTTCTGAATAACTTCATAATCCTGTCCGAGCATGTTATTGAGTTCAAAATTCGCTTTAAGCCAGAACTGCCGGATATTCCATTCGGCGTACACCGCCAAGTCATGTGTGTACCACGGCAACACTTCGTTATAGACTGTGTTCTCTTGTTGGCAGTACCGCTTGCCGACATATATGAAGGAGTAGTTGAAACCGTAATGGTCTCCGCGCTTGCTCTTCCAGTCCAATCCGCCCACTACACTTCCGCTGTGCCAAGGGATGTAAGGTATCTGATGTCCGTAGTAGGTGTCCTCCGGATTGGTGACATCTATCGCCGTTTGGTAAGTATAGTTCAGCCGTGCACGGAGTGTGAAGTTCAGCGGTAGAAAGAAAGAGAAGTCCGCTTTGGAATCCACACCGTTAATCTTCACTGTTCCGAGATTCAACATCGTCCAGCGGAACTGCTGTCCCTTCGGGTATGCAATAATCTTATCCGTCACGCGGTTATAGTAATACGACGCACAAAGGTCGATGTGGTAAGTCTTAACTGTTTTGCGGTAAGCCACCTCAACGGAGTGCTGACGTGCCAATTCCGGTCGCAAATTCGCGTTGCCGAGGTCGGTATAATAGAGGTCATTGAAGGTTGGATAGCGATAACTCTGCTTATAGAAAGCATTGATACTCAGGTCGATAGCCGGATAAGGGCGCAAAGAGAAGAAAATACCCGGGGTGAATTTACATTTGTCATTGGTGATTGATGATTTGTCATTTTGCACAGCAGTCATGAGGACGGATGCCTGTAATCTCAGATATTCCTTGATATTCATGGCTGTAGCGACACTTAACCAATGACTATGCCTGCTGAAATGTTCGGGTGCAGCCTCTAGGAGCAGGTTTTTTCTGTCGAGAATATTATACTGGTAGTCGTATGCGAGCGAAGCGTCCCACCAATTGAATATCCGCACCTTATTCGCAAAGGAGAAATAGACTTCTTGCTGCAGATATTCGTTGTTAGACGGCAAGAGGCGCTCGTCATAGTTCTTATAATGTGTGTAATCGTTAGCCCACTTCGCCAAAACGCGCGTATTCCATCGATTAAACCACTCATCTTGCCATTCAGCCTGCACAAAATTGTTACGATCCCACAGACGCTCACCATTCCGCCATACATTATTGACGATTGCGCCGGGAATGCCGCGCTCCGACCAATAATTATAGGCATGGATACGGAAGAATCCGGTGGTACTATAATAGTCATGCAATCCGCCTTCCACGCGCACGGCATTGATGTCTCCGTTTTGCCGAATGGCTGTGGTATCGTACGCAACTTCACCCGAAGGCAGTACACGTCTGTAGCGGAAAGGATACCTTCCATCCGAATAGACGTACTCGGCATCGAAATTAAGTGCAAGCGTCTCCGTCAGCTTGACATCAAACCCCAGACTCGGATTTGCAAGGGCAAACGAGCCGCAACGCATTTGCGCGCGTACGTGTACGCGTTCCTTATCTTTAAAATAAGGTCTGCGAGTAGTGAGATATACATTTCCTGCCGCCCCGAACTCCCGTGCAGACTGAAATATATCGGATTTCTGGCCGTTATAGAGTTGAATCTGCTCCATGTTATCGAGCGAGAAGCGACCTAAGTCGACTTGTCCGTTCTGGGCATTGCCTAATTGCACACCGTTATAATAGACTGCCGTGTGCTGGCTTCCCATGGATCGAACGTTGATGGTCTTGATACCTCCTACTCCACCATAGTCCTTGAGTTGAACTCCCGAGAAATAGCGGAGGGCGTCCGCCACAGAGAGCGCGTTAAGACGTTTCAGTTCAGTTCCCTTGAGCGTCTGCGGTACAATAACATCTTTCGCTAAAACACGCGCCGTTACTTCCACTTCCTCTAAATGGAATTGGTTATACAACGAATCTAACTCCGCATCGCTGACAGCGAATACAGAGCGTGCACATAGTGCGAAAATCAGTATTAAAAGAATATGTTTGTTCATTGTTCGTCCTACTCCAGGAGGACTTTCAATTGCGCAAAGACGAAGCGATCTGACTTAGGTCCTACGACCATCACAGTTGCCGGTCAGTCCGGGATTCTCACCCGAGTTCTCTTCTATCTTCTTTGCTGTTATTTTTTAGCGGGTTCTGTTGTTAAATCTATACCCAATTTCTTAAATGTTCTCCAGTCCACTTCCTTCAGCATCACAGTGGAGTGCGCCTGACATCCTTTGAGCAGAGGAAGTGTTTCCAAAGCTTTGCGGCAGTTCTCATCTTGTAGCGAGAGTACCGACAAGGCTACTAAGACTTCATCCGTATGCAGACGCGGATTCTGACCATGCAGATAGCGAATCTTCGTCTGTTGAATCGGCGTAATGATTTCCTCCGGAATAAGTCGTACAGAGTGGTCAATACCCGCCAGTTCCTTCATTGCATTAATCAGCAAGGCGGCAGAAGAGCCCAATAAATCTCCGGCTTCCGAAGTTATTATCTTTCCATTCGGCAATTCGATAGCGGCTGCATGCGCAAACGCACCATCGTGCAACGCGCCTGTGAGTGCACGGCGTTCTCGTGCTGCTACCGTTGTGTTCCTATACGCAGTATTGATACCTACCTGTTGTTGTAGCAGGGCCAGTTTCTTAATCTCTGCATCGTTGCAAGCTCCGTTCGCCATGTGGCACAAAGCCTGGAAATAGCGACGGATAATCTCCTGCTTGCTTGCCTCTCGTACCGCATTATCATCGCTGATACAGAATCCTACCATGTTCACACCCATATCGGTTGGTGACTTATAGGGGTTCTTGCCGTAGATGGAGGTAAACAGAGCATCCAGAACAGGATAAATCTCTACATCACGGTTATAGTTCACGGCCGTCTTTCCATATGCCTCCAGATGGAAGGGATCAATCATATTCACGTCTTGTAGGTCAGCAGTCGCAGCCTCATATGCTACATTTAGCGGATGTTTGAGTGGTAAATTCCATACGGGGAAAGTCTCGAACTTCGCATATCCGGCCTCGTGTCCTCGCGCATGTTCACTATAGAGTTGACTCAGACACACCGCCATTTTGCCGCTTCCCGGTCCCGGTGCTGTAACAACGACCAGAGGACGCGTTGTCTCCACAAAGTCATTACGACCGAATCCTTCTTCCGAAGCAATAAGGTCCACGTTATGCGGATAACCATCAATGATATAATGGTAGTACACACGGATTCCTTTGCGCTCCAAGCGCTGACGATAAGCGTCTGCCGATCGCTGACCAGCATAATGCGTGATAACGACCGATGAGACCATGAAACCGCGTTCCATAAAGGCCTCGCGCAGGCGGAGCACATCTTCATCATAGGTAATACCCAAGTCCTGACGCACCTTATTGCGCTCGATATCCTCTGCAGAGATGACGATGATGATTTCCAACGAGTCTTGCAACTGCATTAACATCTGCAGTTTACTGTCCGGCATGAATCCGGGTAGTACTCTACTTGCATGCAGATCGTCGAACAATTTACCGCCTAACTCCAAGTATAGTTTGTTTCCAAACTGCGCAATTCGTTCACGGATATGCTCCGATTGAATACGGATATATTTATCGTTGTCAAAAGCAGTAGCCATACTTATGCTTTATTATCATTCTCCTTGTTCTGCGCCTCCTCATCATCCTCATCGTGGTGGTAATAGTAATACGAGCGGTAAGCTTTGTCGTCCTTCATGAGCTTGCCGTATATCTTACCATACAACTTACCATAACGTTTTGATTTGGCATTATCTCCTCCGTAGCCATAGCCATAACCGCCATAGCCACCGTAACCAAAGTGACCGTATCCATAGCCACCGTAGCCACCATAACCATAGCCATAACCGGATCCATAGGAGTGACGTCCTTCCGTTGGAATATCCGAAAGCACCAATTGAACTTTCTCCGGGTTATCCACGACATCTGCCACCTGTTCCAAGGTCTGTTTGCAGAAGGATTTATTGGTCTGCATACAACGGATTACATACAGACAAAGGTCACTATGCTCGATAACAGCATATGCGTCCGGTACCAAGCCGATAGGCGAAGTATCGATGATGATGAAGTCATATATTTTACGTGCCTCCTCGATGGTCTTCGCCAATTTGTCAGAGTGCACCAGTTCTCCCGGGTTCGGCGGAATAGTACCTGCACGAACGAAGTCGAAGCCAAACGGCGTATTACGCACAAAGATATCTTCCAGTTCCGCATCACCAATCAGATAGTTCGATGCACCCGGACCGTTCTCCAGACCTAACTTCGTGTGGATATTCGGTTTACGCAAGTCAAGATCCACCAATAGGGTCTTCTTACCGGTCATTGCATACAATGCCGCAAGGTTGGTAGAGAGGTAAGTCTTACCATCACCGGACTCGGTAGATGTTACACATATTACCATCTTGTCTTTACGACGTAAAACAAATTCCATGCGCGTTCGGATGGCACGTAACATCTCCGCATAACTGGATCGAGGCGAAGCGCGTACCAACGTCGGGTTCTGGCTCTTTGCATGACGGAGAGTGCCAATCAGACGGAATGATTTGAGTTTGAGTACATCCTTCGGCGAACGGATTTTATTGTTGAGCAACTCGCTGAGAATAATAAGTATCATTGGAATGAGGAAACCAATGACGAGATAGGTAGAAGTGGTCTTCTTCTTTGCCTTGGCATTCATGATAGCCGTAGTACGTGCCTTATCCATGATAGAGTTATCAGGCGTGTTAGATGCCTTTTGAATCTCGGCCTCGGCACGCTTCTGGAGGAAGAAGGTATAGTAGTTATCATCAATGCGGTAGTTACGCTCAATGGCTACCATCTGCAGTTCTTTCTGCGGCAACTGCTTAATTGAACGCTCTACTTCCTGATAGCGATTCGCCAAATCGGCTTTTTCAATCTCCAGCGATGCCCGCATAGAGGTTACGATCTCTTCTATCGCCGTCTTGACATTTTCTATATCCTTGGTGTATTTCGCGTAGTATACGTTTTTCTCCGTCAGTTCTCCTCGCTGAATACGCAAGTCATTGAGTTGCTGTACCAGACCTACCAACATAGGTTCGTTCACGCCCATGGTTGTCGGTGCAATAACCGCATCTTTTTCAATATTATCATGGATATACTTGATCAGATAGTCGAAATAGGTCTCGCGCAGACGGAGTTCCATCGATTGCTGGTCATAGGCTGCTATGCGGCCCATCAATTGCCCTGCATAAGAATTGACATCCACAAATTTGTTCTCCTGGCGGAAATCCGTCATCGCTCCTTCACTCACCTGCAAGGAAGACTGCAGATTCGTCAACTGCTCGTTAATGAAGCGGATGGAGTTCTCTGCCACCTCATTCTTCTGCTCGAGATTTTGCAACAAGTATATCTTCGCCAACTCGTCGATGAACTCACAGTCTCGTTGGGGCGTCTCACTGACGAGTGAGAGCGCCAAGACAGTCGAACCTTCCGTTACGAAAGACAGTTGCAGACGACTCATGAACTCGTCTACTAATGATTCGTGACTACGGAAACGGAAATATACCTTTCCGCTGTTCGTCATCAATTCCGTCGGCAAGATTGTTCCATCAAAATACGGACAATGAATCGGTTCTCCATAATGTGCATCAAGTTCCAAAGGCATATTCTCGTTAGTCGAAGAAATGTGCATTGAACCGTCATGGCTGAAGTTCACCTGATAGAGAATCTCATATGCCCGCGCGTCAAGACGAGTCGTCTCCACGACAATTGGTGTCTGACGGTAGAGTTGGCGGGTCTTAAAGCGTCCCTGGGTAATATACTCTACGTTCATGAACGGTAGTGAATCTACTACTCTACTCATCAGATCGTACGATCCGAGCATAATCATCTGGTTATTCACGTTCTTGTATCCTGCATCCACGCCGAAACCACTCATCAGCGCTGACGCCGAACCGCCATATGTTCCGCTTTCCTTGATAACGATTGTACCCTGAGAGTAATACGTTGGTATCCAGCGTCTGTTTTTGAGCATCGAAAGACCCAACGCAATCACGAGAGCAATCACGAACAAATACCAATAATGCAAGAATGTGAACAACCACTCCAGCGGATTGAAATTCAGTCCATTGTCATCATCATCATTCTGCTGAGGATCTTGCTGATAATACTGTTGGTTACCGCCCTGATAGTAATAGGCGTTGTTGCCACCCGGGTTATAGTATCGGTTGTTACCGCCCGGCGTGTAATATTGATTGTTGTTATCCATAGTCTTTTATCTATACAGTAATGCCACATAATTGAGTACCGTTGTCAACAGAGCTACACTGCTTGTAATAAGTCCAAGGAAGCCTGTATAAGTCGGTACTTTATAGAAACTGTCTTTTGTACGTGCCACATAGATGACGTCATTCGGATAGACGTAGTAATATTTCGAATCGATGATAGAATTCGTTCGCATATCAAATTCCAACACCTCGGGCTCTTCGCCATTGTCATGAGGACGTATAATACGTATGTGACGGCGGTCTCCGCTATTCATTACATCACCTGTCATGGCGAGGGCTTGGAAGATGTTCATCTTCTCTTTATATATAAAATAACGGCCAGCACGGGCATCACCCACAACAGAGAAATACTTGTTGTATAGCGCCACCTTGACATCTGCGTCCGGGATTATCTCACGGATGGCAGCCCGGATGGTATCCTGTGCTTCCTGTTCCGTCAGCCCTACTACCTTTATCGGCCTGAGGAATGGCAGATCGATTGTACCGTCCTCATAGACGCGGTAAGAATTGGCATACTGGGAAGCACTGGCACCGCCGTTGCCCGCTGCCATCATCTTTGAGATTGTCTCGTCCAAGGTCACTAAACGATAGATAATCTCATCATTGACGCGTATTCGGTAGGGTTCGTACGGCACGGAGTCGTACACCGGTAACTTGTTCGCTTTCGTTGGTTCCTGCAAGTAGCCAATCTGCCGATGGCTGTAGCAACTCGATAATAATACGGCGACGAGGCCGAAGAGAACTATTCGTATCGTTTTCATTTGCCACCTCCGTTTCCGTAATATTTGTTTACGTGATTAATACCCGTCTGTACGATTGAATAGATGAATACGCCAAACGAAATCGTAGTAGCTGTCACACCCAACACCGTAGAAGCTGAGTTGATCCCAAAACTATAACCGGGTATCTGACGTATATAGATAATATCATTCGGCTCTATATAATAGAACTCGGAGTTCACAATATCTTTCGAGCGGGCATCAAACGTCTTAATGGTCGTTACGCCTTCTTTCTCACGAACCAATTTAATCTCCTTGCGGCTATTGAACTCTCCAAGATCTCCTACTAATGCCAATGCTTCAAAAATCGTCATCTTCTCTTTGGTAATCATATAGCGTCCGCTTTGTGCGCCAATGACAGAGAAGGAACGGTTCACAATATTCACTTCCACCGATACCGTAGCAAAGCCCGGTATTTCTTCTAGCAGTTTACTCAGTTCCTCTTCCAATTTACGTTTTACCTCACGTGTTGTAAGTCCGCGAACATATATCTTGCCGATTGTCGGGAAATCGATCGTTCCGTCATCCATTACAAGATAAGTGTACAGGTCGTACGAACCATACGAGCTACCTCCACTCATCATCATCTGCTGACGCATCTGACTTCCGGAACCACCGGCATTGTACATTTTCGAGACGTTTTCGTCCAGCGAATAAACATATACATACAGTCGGTCGCCGATTCGCAACTCGTAATCCTCGAAACTAAGTGTATCCGCATAATGGGGGATATACTTGTCCGGTTCCTGCATATAGTTCACTTTACGCGCTGTCACACAGGACGAGAGCGCAAAGCCTGCTATAGCAAGGAGGAATGCAAATTTCAGTTTCTTATCCATAGTTTCTTTATCCAATTCTTTGTTGTTTGGAGTATCAACTCCCGAAGCCATGCGGCTTTATTATTTGTCCATCGCTGCGGATGGGTAACTATCATGACATGTGCCGGCATCCGATCAGTTTCTATGGCTTGCAGTATTTGAGGTGTCGTATGCCAAGTGAGACCGTTAGCAGTCCATTGTTCTTGCATGCCTGGTATTTTGTCGCGCACACTCACTTTATAGCCATCCCAACAACGCCCCGTGTCCGTAAGGTAGAAGATTTGCTCAAAATCTGTGTCCATATACGGTTCGCCGACGGAGCGCCATGCATACAAATCGTCTCTACCGCGTAGTACTGCCGGAAATACGCCAGCCATGTCTGGAAATGGCTCCATGCCTCATCTGTATTCCCATTACACAGACTCATATCTTCGTAATGATAACCTATCTCGTGTCCCAAGGAGGTTATTGCACGGATGATCTCCGGCCGGTTGCTTTCCTTGACACAACGGAAATAATAGGTTGCCTTGATACCAAGAGCATGCTCTATCTGCGCGGTTTTCAAACTATTCTCGGGTTGTGTATCTACGTCGTGCCGCAGGATGGCAAACTTTTCATTCTCCGCTTTTCCTTTTACATAATCAGCATAGCCGATTAATTGATATCCCTTCCGCTGAAGGGTTTCTAACAATTCCCTATATGTATCAAGCGTAAAGTCCCGCATCAGCGTTCTGCCCGCATCGGATTTTCCAAAAAGTCTTTATAGGCGAGACGTATTCCGTCTTCCAATTCAGTCTTGTAGGTCCAGCCGAGTTTGGTTGCTTTGCTAACATCCAACAGTTTGCGCGGCGTGCCATCCGGACGGGTGCTGTCCCACTCGATTTTCCCTTCGTAGCCAATCACTTTTGCTACCAGTTCCGTTAACTCCTTTATCGTCAACTCTTTGCCTGTGCCGGCATTGACGGTCTCGTTGCCCGAGTAGTTGTTCATGAGGAATACGCATAGGTTTGCAAGATCGTCCACATAGAGGAATTCACGCAACGGACTACCTGTTCCCCAACATGTCACAGACTTTGCACCGCTCATTTTTGCCTCATGAAAACGACGGATGAGCGCCGGTAGGACGTGACTGTGCTCCGGATGATAGTTATCATTCGGACCATAAAGGTTCGTCGGCATAACGGAAATATAATCCGTTCCATACTGACGGTTCAGAAATTCGCAGTATTTGAGTCCGCTGATTTTCGCGAGTGCATAAGCCTCGTTTGTCTTCTCCAGTTCTCCTGTCAGTAGACAGGACTCTTTCATTGGCTGCGGAGCCATGCGCGGATAAATGCAACTTGAACCCAAAAACTCTAATTTCTTGCACCCGTTCTTCCATGCCGCATGAATCACATTCATCTCCAGAATCATGTTATCGTACATGAAATCCGCCAGTGCATTCTGATTCGCTACTATTCCGCCCACTTTGGCTGCTGCCAGGAACACATACTCCGGCTTCTCCTCCTCAAAGAATTTCTCCACTGCCTCTTGGCGGCACAGATCCAATTCCTTGTGCGTACGGGTGATGATGTTCGTATATCCTTGACGCTGTAACTCTCGCACAATCGCCGAGCCCACCATTCCACGATGCCCCGCTACATATATTTTTGAATTCTTCTCCATAAAAGCGTATCCGGTTTTATCCTTATTAAATGCTTATTATGTGCCTATTAAATGCTGGTTTTATGCTGTACACTTTTTATTTTACTATACCTTTTTCGAGATACTCGGCGGCATTGAAGTGTTCACGTGTCACTTTCTGCATATCGTGTCTTACCATCAGTTCGACGAGTTGCTCAAAACTGGTCTTCTGAGGATCCCAGCCCAGCTCTTTTTTGGCCTTGGCGGGATCACCGAGCAAGTTCACAACGTCCGTCGGACGATAGAAATCAGGGCTCACGGCAACAACAACTTTTCCGGTTTTCACATCTATACCCTTCTCGTCCACTCCTTTTTCTTCCCAACGAAGTTCTATTCCGGCATGGTGGAAAGCAAGCGTAGCAAACTCACGCACGGTGTGTTGTACACCTGTGGCAATCACAAAGTCTTCCGGAGTATCGTGCTGGAGAATGAGCCACATACACTCCACATAATCCTTGGCATAACCCCAATCGCGCAGCGAATCGAGGTTGCCCAGGTACAGACAATCTTGCGTTCCATGCGCAATACGTGCGGCAGCCAATGTAATCTTACGGGTTACAAATGTTTCTCCGCGGCGCTCGGACTCATGGTTAAATAAAATTCCAGAACAGCAGAACATATCGTACGCCTCACGGTATTCCTTTATGATCCAATACCCATAAAGTTTGGCAACCGCGTAAGGACTATAGGGATGAAAAGGTGTGTTCTCGTTCTGCGGCACTTCCTCTACTTTGCCGTAGAGTTCCGAAGTAGAAGCCTGATAAATGCGGCAGGTCTTCTCCAAATGGTTCGTGCGTACCGCCTCAAGCACGCGCAACACACCTACTGCATCTACGTCTGCCGTAAACTCAGGCGCATCGAACGACACTTGCACATGGCTCTGCGCCGCAAGATTATAAATCTCATCCGGCTGCACTTTGCCTACCAGTTTCACTAATGACATCGAGTCACTCATGTCTGCGTAATGCAGGTGGAAATGCGGTGTTCCCTCCAGATGAGCAATACGCTCACGGAAGTCCACCGAACTACGACGAATAATGCCGTGTACCTCGTAACCTTTCTCCAACAAGAACTCCGACAGATAACTACCGTCCTGCCCTGTAACACCTGTTATTAATGCTGTTTTCTGCTTCATATGCGTTTACCTTTATTCCGAATGGCTAACCGGATGTCGAGTCTCTCGCCCAAATTAGCGTGCAAAAGTACAAAAATTAATTGATTTATACAAATAAAATTAACATAATTTTATGTAACCACCTATTATTTTGTATTTTTTTGTTATTTTTCTTGTGCATATAAGATAGTTTTTGTATCTTTGCCGCAAATTTGGTTTTAACAACAAACAAAAAACAATCTCTATTTATTAACTAAAAAGTTTTTCTTATGAAAAAGATTTTTGCTCTTTGTGTAGTTGCTCTTGCGGCGCTGAGTGTTTCTGCAGCCGCACCGTACAAAAACAGTATTGGTATCGTAGCCGGTTCCGGTATTGGTTTACAGTACAAAGCAATGGTAACAGAACATTTCACAATCATTGAGGAATTCGGTTATTTGGGAAGTTATTGCGCAGCGGGTGCTAACGGTTTTCGTGTAGCCACGTTTGGTGCGACCAATGACCTTGTTCTGGCATATCAGGCTGATGCAGCAGAAGGTCAAGGTATCGATCTTGACTGGTTTATTGGTGGGCAGGTAAAAGCCGGCTACATTGATTTTGGCGGTGCCGCAGGTGGTCAGATTGGCTTTGGTGCTGCAGCCGGTATTGATGCCAAAATGAAAAATGCACCTATTGCTTTCTCATTTGACTTCCGTCCGGGTTACGGCTGTATTCTTTGGGGCGGTGGAGGAAACGTAGCGGCAGCGCACGCTTTCGACTGGACCATCAACCTTGGTGTTCGCTACGCTTTCTAAGTGAAGCATACTAATTCAATTAGTATTCCTGAAGGGTGCACAACAGTGCTGTTACATGCCTGTTGTGCACCTTGTTCCAGCGCCATCGTAGAATGGCTGCTGGAACATGATATCACGCCCGTCATCTACTATTTCAATCCGAACATCTTACCTTTCGAGGAATATGAGATCCGCAAGAACGAATCCAAACGTCATGCGGAGTCCTTAGGAATAAAATGGATTGACGATGACTGGTGCCACAATCAATGGCTCTGTGCAGTAAAGGGTTTGGAGCATGAACCGGAACGTGGAAAGCGTTGCGAGGAATGTTTTTATTATCGACTTCTGGCTACTGCGAAGAAAACACAGGAACTTGGCATTCCGGTCTTCGCTACTACTCTCGCCTCTTCAAGATGGAAAAATCTCGAGCAGGTAAACGCCGCTGGACAGAAAGCCGCAGAGATGGTGAATAACACCCCGCATGGCGGGCTGGGTGGCAATCCTATTGCCTTTTGGGCACAGAACTGGAGAAAGGACGGCCTGCAAGACCGACGCAACGCCTTACTCAAAGAATATGGGTTTTATAACCAGCAGTATTGCGGATGTGAGTTTAGTCTTCGGACTTCTCTAAATCATACCGGAAACCCAGGTACAATTTCCAACCCGTCGTAGGTCCGCAAACCATCGAGGCATCGAAATTCGGGCCAAAAGGCTCATCCCATCCTATAATCGGATTATCCTGTCGGAAATTCGTCATATTCTCCGCGCCTAAGTAAATACTACAGGTACGAAAATACTTCGTGATCTGCGCCATTAACTGCGGGTACCACGTAAAGGGCTGTTCAAAGCCGTCCGGCATGCGTCCCACGCCGTTAAACTGCGCTGTGACATCAAATTGCCACTTCTTCAACGGTGTCTGATAACTGGTGGTAACAACGCCTTTGAAGCGGTTGGAAAGCGCTTTGGGGCGCAAACGCGCAACGCCATTCTCATCTATGGTAGTCTGTCGAGCGTCCGTATAACGGAAAGCGGCAGTCCATGTCCAGCCTCGCAGCACTTCAATGGATGCCTCAATTTGTGCGCAGTGCGCAAAGGACTGAGCACCAGGAAGGTCTGTCTGGTTATAGATGTACACGGCATGTTTATCTTGATCCAGATCCACGATAAGAGAGTTCAGGAAATGTGTGTAATAACACTCGGCGGAGAGTTGTAGTTCTTTACTGCCTAACGGAATATAGAAAGACGTTGAAATACCGGCATTAACAGCACGTTCCTGCTTGATAGCATCCACAAGGTGCAGTTCCCTACTCGACGGCAACATAAACGCATTGTCGGAGATAGCATTCGGACTGCGATATCCCATTCCCACACTTCCGCGTAGCGTCCACCATGCAAAGGGCGTGTATCGGATATTCATTCGAGGAGTTGCAAAGAAGCCGTAACGTGTGGAATAGTCGGCGCGCACACCGGCCACCAATGACAGCATTTCCGCGTATTTATAGCTGTATTCAGCAAAGATTCCGGGCACCACTTCGGAGCGATTGAGAGGGTTAGCCAACACACTGAGTGTCTCCTCGTAGCGGTCGTAATTGAGACTCAAACCCGCACTCAGACGATGGTCGTTATCAATGAGACCGCCACCTTCGAAATTCATAGACATTCAGTTGGTTCGCATCCCATGTTCTGGCGCCGTATGTATTATTGAGGTTATGGTAACTGACGGCAGTGATGAGCGCGACGGAAGAACCGCTCTCTTCATCAAACACGTAGCCGTTCTTAAAGAAACCTTCCACACGCCAGGTATTGAGGTTGATTAAGTACGGGTTCGTCAATGCCGGTTGGTGATGTACGTTCTGTCCTCCGCGACGACGGTCGTAGAGCCCGCGCACAAAGGCCTGGAACGTATATTCGCCCTGTCTGTAAAACCAGCGATTGGCAAGGTTCACATTCTGTATTTTCGGCATGTCGGCAAAAGAATCATGGTTGCCGTCCATCGTCATATAACTGCCGCCATAGTGCGCCAAAATACCCGTATAGAGTGAGCGATGATGGCAATGTTCGCCTTCTTCGTGGTGGTGCTCGTGTTCATGCACCTCCTCTTCTCCCAAAGGAATCTGCCAGCCGCCCATTATATTGGCCTCTCCCATGATTTCGGAATTGAACATGAGATTTACGGACAATGGGTTTTGAAGTTGCGGTTTAAGCAGTTCCACGTTTATCTGTCCTGAGGTCGCTTCGTAGCCGTTGATGACAGACGAGGTACCTTTGCTGACCTGAATGCTACTCATCCATGGTCCTGGGATATATTCCAGACCAAAGGTCTGCGCCAAGCCGCGCACGGCAGGTGTATTCTCTTGGATTAACTGCACGTATGTACCGCTCAGTCCCAGCAAACGGATCTGTTTGGCGCCCGTAGCTGCATCGGAATAGGCAACATCCACCGAGGCACTTGTCTCAAAGGCCTCACTAAGGTTACAACATGCCGCACGGCATAGTTCCTCCGTTCCGATGGTTTGCGTGTCGAACGCGGAAGTACGGCTCTTGATTACTCCCATCTTGCGTTCGGTAATAGTCACCTCGTCCAAAACGGTCTCGTCGATCAGCACGATAGTCAACGGCTGACGGTTCAGTACGACAGTAGTGTCATTATGACATCCGACAAACGATGCAACCAGACGATTGGTACTTTTGACGGGCATAATAGTGAATTCGCCGTCTATACCGGTTGCTACACCTTTGGTGGTTCCTGCCCAATAGACATTCGCTCCTATCATCGGATAGCCGCTTTCATCCAAAACAACACCGCTTATCTGCGCGTACATGGGCACGCACAAGCACACTATAAATAGGTATAAAAAAAGACGTTTCGACATAAGTTTCCAAAATTCGCTGCAAAATTACTGCTTTTGTACGAATCGTACAATCCCCAATAATAGGGATTTATTTCGTTACGCGGTCTACTGCTCGCAAAATGGGCTCAATAGTCGGTGCTTCTCCAACGGCTTGAATGAGCCATTCTTTCGGTGTCAGCCGGCCGAGACGGTAAATACGCATGTATTCCAGCGCGAAATCTTTCTGCGACTCACATTTTGCCAGATGTTCCTCCAACTGATATTGGACGATGTGACCGAGGGGATAATTCGGCAGGTACATAGGAGCATTCACCATGTGACTATAAACTGCCAAAAGAATGCAATCATGTTCGCCGAGAATTGGTTCGTAATACGCATTCCAGACATCTTTAGCTATTTGCATCGTTGCTTCGCACAATTCCTTCGCTGATGCCTTCGGATGGTCGTAGATCCAACGCCACATACGCATATCGACAAGGCTCACACCCATGATTTCGTACATTGACCAGAACTGATCCAAGACTTCGTCTTTCTTCTCAGATCCGCCAATCGCTAACCGCTTGATTCCTTCCGTTTGAGGCAGCAATTGAAGATCGCGTTGCTGCCATAGGAAAGCTGATGCCTCCGTGTACGCTGTATTCGGCACACCGGAAAGCATATAATGGTCGATATAATACATGTCCAGAACCTGTTCCACACAATGTCCGAACTCATGCACGGCGATATTATACCCCTTGTAATCCATGCCGGCTGCAGGGATACGGGTACGCAGTCTGGCATCCTCTTTGCGCCCTAAACAAGGCCACGCATGTCCCGAACCGCGTGCAGGTTCTACTACAATACGATGAGCTATATTACGGGCATCTTCGCTATAGAAGCCCATCTGGGTAAGCAATCTCCACATGTCAGCCGCAAAGGCGTTGGCGTCCGGATAGAGTTTGCGCGTCTCGGCAGACAGAGCATCCTCATCCAAGGCTGCGCGGGATTTGAAACCATCATACCAGATATCATACGGACGGAGTTCCCTACCCAATCGTTCGCGGATGACTGCGGCCACCTGGGCTACTTGAGGAGAACCCACCAACGCACGGAACAGACTGTCTAATTCTTCGGCAGGAATCTCCACTCCTTCTTCGAAGTTACGAATAATACCCGTAGGCGCCGTAGGGCAATATGGGTCTTCCGCAAAATAGGCTTGTGCTATCTCCAATATCCGTTCATAACGCGTATAGGGTTCAGCCGGCTGGTCATCGACCACGGAAGGCTTCCATACAAAATCCTTGCCGTTGACCGCTGCCTGTGGAATGGTCTGATCCACAATACGTTGCATCACACGGTAGATCATTTCCTGTTTCTCTTGTCCGCCCTCAGTGCCGTAAAGCGCTTTGAGTTCGTCTCGCAGGTTCCAGTGACTCAGCAAAATCTTGTCTTCCGGCCATAACGAACGGTCGTCCTCTGTACGCAGGTTACCCATGTAGATATTGTAGTCGGCAATGTAGTTCTCCGCATTGGCGAGCGACTGAGCCATGCGTGTGTTGACCGATGCCGGAATACGGGTCGTGAACACGTCACCCATACGGGCGAACGCCCACTCCTGACGAGTCCAACTCTTGCCCAATGTATTCTTCTCTTCCAGCGTATAATGGGGGAAATTCAGGATGGTGACAAATGCGAGTTTGTTCGCGAACATATCGTCCGAGAAATGTGCCAAGGGGCTGTAACCCGATAATATCCAATCCGGTGTCTGCGGTTCGGCAGCATTCGTCAGTTGGGTCGGACGAAGCAGTTCCACCGTCAGCAAGTCTGCCGACTGATAGATGTTCTCAAATGCCTTACTTAACGACTCAAAGAGCGCCAAACGTTCACTATCGGTTTTACAAGTGTTGTCCGCAATAAACTGCTCCAGCTCCTCCTGTGTACCGTCTTCCGGCGTCCAAAGGGCACGTACTTGTTGTTCTCCACGCGAGTATTCCATCGTTTCTGTCTTTTTCGATGTGCATGACGTCAAGCCTAAGATGGCTGCAAACGCCATGTAAAACATTGTTTTCTGTTTCATAATGACCAATTTTGCGGTGCAAAATTACATTTTTTTTTGGACATGTGCAAATTTATTTTTTTAAAATCACGGGATATATACACAGTATATATAAGGTAGTGCGGGATACGATATTAACTGCTTGCTATCAGGGTATCGGAAGGCAAATAGGTATCAACTGCAAAATAAAAGAAAATTTCAAATAATTTGCGTATATCATATATTTTTACTATTTTTGCAGCGAATTATGAAAAAAGGTAAGATATCGGAATTCTTTGCGGTGGTACGCAAGCTGTTGGAGAAACTGCGCACATTGATTTGTGTTCGGTTTTCAGAGTTCCGTACCCATCAAACGGCTGAGTACGGTGAAGTGGAAGCAAACAGCAAGCGCATCACTATGGAGAGCGTGACATCGAATTTTCTCGAAGTGTGGGGATTCGGCAATAAGAATATCTTTGTGACCACAGGGCACCTGTTCTGGCGTCCCGGATACATGATGCGTGACTATTTAGAAGGGCGCCGGGGACGATTGATGCAACCTGTTATGATGTTAGTAGTGCTAACCTTGGGCCTGATGCTGTTGGGGAAAATACTACCTGTGGAGATTATGCCCCGCGAATCAGCAACCTTGCATTTCTCGGAAGCGCGCGCTCAGTTAGACAGTACGAATCCCAATGATGCTGAAACACTTCAGCTCTTAAATGCCATGGAACAGTTCTCTATGTATATGGAGAAAATACGTCAATGGGAAGAAGAGCATCCTGATTTCGGGCTGCTCTTTAAGTTTTCGATTACCATGTTGCTTATGTGGTTGCTATTCCGCAAAGCCAAAGACAAAACCTATAATTTCGCAGAAATCATGACTGTTGTATGCTATGCAATATGCCAGTTACAGGTGATTTCCATTGTATGGTTACTCAGCACGGCGTGGTGGCATCCACAGATAAGTTTTAATCCCTTTATTTTCCCGTTCTACATCGCTCACATTGTATTCTTTATCGACTTCCAACAGCTCTTTCAACGCCGTTGGTGGTCCACATTATGGCGTACAATCGTGGCGTTAATCTTTGTTTTCTGATATGAGAAAGAGTCTGCTGTTAATAGTTCTATGCATTGCCCTTTCGAGTTGGGCAATCCCGCATTACGAGTTAGCGTACAAGTTGACCGGTAACGGTGCCATGATGATGCCAGACGGGAAGGTGAATCAGTTTATACAGCGACCCGTTTTCGGCGGATCCTTTGCTGTAGAATTTCTGCCGACAGGAAGATGGCATTGCTTACAGCAATGGAACAATGCATCGATAGGTGTGGGAGTCAGTTACTTGAACTTAGGTAATGATGCGTTCCTAGGTTCCGCAATTGCAGCGTACGGTTACATGAACCAGCCGTTTTACAACGGCAAACACTTCCGCATAGGTGCTCGTCCGACGGTGGGTTTAGCGGCAGTGACCAAGACTTATCGTAACACGCTGCCGGAAGGGATACCTCCCTACTCTCAAGCCCGTGGAGGGGACGGAAAGTTAATTGCTAACTGGTCTATCGGTTCCATTTTAAATGCCTATTTAGCGATGGACTTATACATGGATTTCCCCATCAAAGACGGCTGGGAGATCACACTCGCCGGCGGATGGCATCATATTAGCAACGGAAGTGTGATGCACCCGAATGCAGGCTATAACATGTTCGGAGGCGAATTGGGCGTACGGTATCATCCGACGAGTCCGAATGATCAGAGTACGCTGAATAATCCGAAGCGTATGACGACTAAGGAACTGCACGAAGAAGTAGAGAAACCGTGGGCCGTGGAGATCAGTACAACAGGAGGAATGAAGCAGAACTACTACAAGGATAATATCAATGGCATGTTGTTCTATGGCGTGGCAACACTGAAGGCCGCGGCATATTGGGTGCCTGTGAGCATCTTTCGTCTCGGCGCAGGTGTAGATGCATTCTACGATGGTTACTACAGCGCAGTTAACGACGAGTATGCGTCAGAAAACCCGGGTGCGCCTGTGACCTATTTTGGAAAGACGTATCTGCGTACGAGTGACGTGAAGAACTGTTTCCGCGTTGGTATTAGTATTCAACCGGAGTTCATTATCGGTCATCTGACAGCCGGTATTCACGTAGGATTTTACGTCTTCGACCCCATCAAAAACTTGGAATACAAGGAGGACATTATCACCAAACGCGGTGGCGAGCCATACGATTTAGGGATATTTTATCCATATGACTTCTCTGAAGCCAGTAATAAGAAAGACGGGTGGTGCTACATGCAGTTCGTGCTGAAGTACCACGTATTAGACAATTTGTTCGTACAATTAGGTCTCAAGACCCACGGCGTACGTGCCGAGTTTATTGATGCAGGAATAGGTGTAGCCTTCTAAACTTTTAGAAGTTGGTCTTCAATTAGATAGACTTGTTCAAGGGGCACTCCGTGATCCACGAGCGCTTTTCTGTCGGGTCTGAAGAGATTATAGAAATCCTTTGATGATTTGCATAACAGCCGCGCCTGGCGGTAGTTTTCAAAAGCCATGACGCGGTCACCTTGCAGCATCATACAATGGCCATAGTTGATATAATCCTGCGGTGCATTGGCTCCTTTACGCAAGTGCTCCAAAAGCCATCGAGAAGCCAATTCGATATTATCCCACACCATATCCATACGTCCAACTGTCAAGTATGTCAGCGCCATCCGGTTTTGGCGTTCATACCCCTCTCCTACCACAACATTATAGACCCATGTATCAGGTAAAATATCAATAATGCTGCGCATATATTCCTTTTCGGTATTGGTGATGATGGATTGAATACCATTCAGACTGGAGTCTTCACCTGTTGCCTCCAGAAGAGACTGCAGTTCCTGCGGTACATCTTCAGGTCTCAACTCTTTGACAGTCAGATTTTTAAGCCATTCATCGTTCGTGGCCAATACCAATGAACATAAGGTCTGAAAGGCCTGCTCGCCATCGTCATTCATCTCTGCAACAGCATTCGCGAATGCATTTTGGATATCGGGAAAGTAGTCTATTCGTATATCATAGTGTGCCAATAAAAGAATGACATTCGACAGGCACTGCTCGGCAATCACATCGGAACCGCTATTGATGCCGTCAATAAGGGTTAGTATGGACTGTTCCGAGAAGCACTGACGAAGTCCGTGAGAAATAGAAGAGACTGCCATAAGTGCCGTTGCGCCACGGCTAGGATCCCGTATGATTTTCGCCAACCACTCCAAGTCTGTTTCCAAAGGATGCACATGATTCGAGAAATAATGCATAACCGACTGCAAGTTATTCTCATTGAAAGAGTGCATGAGGGGCGATACGCCCCGTTGAAGGCGGATATCAGCATAGACAGCATCCACCAAACGATAAGTATTACCTGTGAGGTGGTCCAATTCTTTGTCCAGGCCTTCATCATTGGCACTGACCCAACGGCTGAAGAGATCTGTGTAGTTTTGTTGAATATCCAGATATGCTTTCTCAAAGGGATTCGTCTCCCCTAACTCGTTAAGCCAGGTACGCACCACGGTCAACGCATGTCCAATCATGCGTTCCCCGAGCGAGCGCTCTATCGTCACTATTTGCTCTTCAAGCGTTTGAGCCACCTAAAATTTACTATTTAGTCATTAATTGTTTAGCCCTTTATAACTCCTCTTTAATAAGATAATCATTGCGACTCGGGGAATTGCGAATGATGAGTTCAGCTAAGAAACCGGCGAGGAAGAGCATACAACCGAGAATCATCATGAGGATAGCTATGTGGAAATAAGGATTTACACCCACCAGCATCGCTGGCACATGATTTGACAATGCATAGAGTTTCATTCCCCCAACAACAATTGTAGCAACGAAACCGACAAAGAACATCAAACTACCAACGAGTCCGAAGAAATGCATAGGTTGTTTGCCGAATTTATTGAGAAACCACAAAGTCATAAGGTCCAGATAACCGTTTACAAAACGATTGATGCCGAATTTCGAGGTTCCGAATTCGCGTTTACGATGCTGAACCACTTTTTCCCCAATTTTGGTAAATCCGGCATTTTTCGCCAAGTATGGGATATAACGATGCATTTCGGAGAAGACCTCAATATTTTTCACAACATCCTTGCGATAAGCTTTCAGTCCGCAATTCATGTCATGGAGTTGAATACCCGTCACGCGACGGGCTGTAGCATTGAAGAGTTTGGACGGCAGATTCTTGGTGAGTGCATTGTCGTAACGTTTCTGCTTCCATCCACTGACAAGGTCAAACCCTTCCTCTGTAATCATACGATAGAGTTCCGGTATTTCATCCGGCGAATCCTGCAGATCGGCATCCATAGTAATGACAACATTGCCTTGCGCCGCTTTAAAACCGCAGTACAACGCTGCGGATTTACCATAGTTACGCCGGAAACAGATACCTCTGATTGAGGCTTTGGAGCCGGACTTTTCGTTTTCGGCCTTCAACTCCTGAATAACCTTCCAGGAATCATCGGTAGAACCATCATTAACGAAGATTACTTCGTATGAGAACTTATTCTCCTTCATCACGCGTGCTATCCACTCATAGAGTTTCGGCAGCGACTCCGCCTCGTTGAACAGAGGCACTATAATTGATATATCCATAAAGTCATTTACCATTTGGGCTGCAAAAGTAATATTTTTTTTTGAATTGTGCAAATAATTACGAAAAAAAACAAAGAAAATGCGCGCGCACTTGCGTATGTTAAAAAATATTGCTACCTTTGTGCCCGATTTGTAGCGTAAGAATGGCAAATATCTTTTTCGGACATAAGACGCGTGCGTTGTTCCGCGGTCAACGCGAGACATTAGATGCCGAGCATAAGGCTCTTTTAAAATCTAACAGCGGTGCTGTTTGGATTCATGCGGCCTCTGTTGGTGAGTTTGAGCAAGTGCGACCTCTTATTGAGCGTTTGCGCAGAGAGCATCCGGATATAAAAATTGTAGTGACATTCTTCAGCCCTTCGGGCTATGAAGCTCGCAAGAACTATTCTCAGGTGGATGCGGTGGTTTATCTGCCTTTTGCTACGCGGCGCAAAGCAAAGCGTTTTTTGGACGTTCTACAACCCTCTATGGCTCTATTCGTGAAGTACGAGTTCTGGCCTGCTTACCTGCGTGAGTTAAAAAAACGCGACATTCCAACATATAGTATATCTGCGATATTCCGCCCTACCCAACGGTTCTTTCATTGGTACGGCAAGGGAGCTTTGCGTTTGCTGCATTGCTTCACGCACATCTTTGTGCAAGACGAGGCTTCGCGCCGCTTGTTAGCGGAGCATGGTGTACATGATTGTTCCGTAGCGGGTGACACCCGTTTCGATCGTGTGAATGAAGTGTTAATTGCTACTCGAGAACATCCGGAAGGCCGTCTTTTACCCATCGCGCAGTTCGTAGAGAATGCAGGTCGTGTAGTTGTAGCCGGCAGTACATGGCCGGAAGATGAAGAACTGCTGACACAATGGTGCAATGAGGTGGCTGCGTTTAATGATGCCAAACTTATATTGGTACCGCACGAGATTAATGAAGAGCATCTACATGATATCTTCCAACGTTTCAAAGGCCGGTTTGTGAAGTATTCAGATATCAGCGCCATGCCATCGAATCTCAGCAGAGTAAACATTTTACGGCGCGCCAAGGTTATGGTGATTGACGCAATCGGTCTGTTGTCATCCACCTATCAATTCGGACATGTAGCCTATATCGGCGGTGGTTTTGGAGAAGGCATACACAACACGATTGAAGCTGCTGTCTATGGTGTACCGGTGGTATTCGGTCCCAATTACCATCATTTCCGTGAGGCACAGGGATTGATTGATTCAGGCGCTGCGCGGAGTATCAATAATTACAACGAGTTAGAGTCGGCTTTTGCTACCGCTCTCGATCAATATGAGTCAATCGGCGTCAAGGCTGCGGAGTACGTCCAATCCG
This sequence comes from uncultured Bacteroidales bacterium, assembly GCA_902798015.1. Taxonomy (GTDB): domain Bacteria; phylum Bacteroidota; class Bacteroidia; order Bacteroidales; family Paludibacteraceae; genus Colicola. Next base: position 4,264 of record CADBVL010000020.1, on the reverse strand, counting down.
AATTAGGCGCCACTGCAAAAATCTATGAAGAATTGTTTAATCATTAGTCGTCTATTCAGATAGTCGTCTAACCAACTATAATAATATGGCACAAAAACCAAGTATACCAAAGGGCACGCGGGATTTCGGACAAGTAGAGATGGCCCGCCGTAATTATATTTTTGACACCATCAAAGGGGTATTTCAGTTATATGGCTTTCAGCAGATTGAGACCCCTGCAATGGAGAACCTGTCCACTCTGATGGGTAAGTACGGGGAGGAAGGCGACAAACTGCTGTTCCGCATTCAAAATAGCGGGGAGAAAGCTGCTCTAGCACCGGAGAAGGGTTTGCGCTACGACTTAACCGTTCCTTTTGCGCGCTACGTCGTGCAGCACCGCGAAGAGATTAGTTTTCCTTTCAAGCGTTTCCAAATACAACCTGTATGGCGTGCGGACAGGCCACAAAAGGGACGTTACCGCGAGTTCTACCAGTGCGATGTAGATGTAATCGGTAGCGATAGTTTAGTGGGTGAGCTCGAACTGATACAAATCGTTGAAGAAGTATACCGCCGTTTGGGCATCAACGTATGTCTGCATATCAATAACCGCAAAGTGCTTGCCGGCATCGCCGAAGTCATCGGTGCTCCGGACAAGATGGTTGATATCACAGTAGCCATTGACAAACTCGACAAGATCGGTGTAGAAGCCGTGAATGCAGAACTGATTGAACGCGGTTTAAATGCAGAGCAAGTAGACAAACTGCAGCCTATTCTCAATCTCTCCGGTTCAACCGCCGACAAACTCAATGCACTACGTTCAATTCTCGCAGCCAGCGAGATAGGCATCCAAGGTATCGAAGAGTTGGATACTCTTTTCGGCCTAATCAAGGCAACAGATGTGCAATTGAATATCGAATTGGATCTATGTCTTGCCCGCGGACTGAATTACTATACGGGAGCCATCTTCGAAGTGAAGGCTCTTGATGCCCAAATCGGTTCTATCACCGGTGGTGGCCGGTATGACAACCTAACAGGAATCTTTGGCTTACCCAATGTATCAGGTGTCGGCATATCCTTTGGCGCCGATCGCATCTATGACGTACTGACAGAGTTAGATTTATTTCCGAAGAAGCTGCAATCCACCACGCAAATACTATTCGCATCGTTCGGCACAGACGAGTTGCATTATGCACTGCAATGGGCTAAAGCATTACGAGCTACGGGTAGGACCGTCGAAGTGTATCCAGAACCCACAAAGATGAAGAAGCAGATGAGTTATGCAGACGCAAAACAGATTCCGTTCGTGGCAATAGTAGGCGGCGATGAGATGGCTCAGAACAAAGTGACGCTTAAAAATATGGTTTCCGGAGAACAAGTATTAGTGGATTTCGAGGAACTTGTAAAATTGTTAAATTGTTAAGCTATTATGGCAGATACGAATAGACAATTCGACGAAGTGACAGCAAAGTGTCGCCAAATCTTTATCGACAAGATGAAGGACTATGGCCCTTCGTGGCGTATTTTCCGTTTACATGGCATTACAGACCAATTGTATATCAAGGCTTGTAATATCCGTCAGCGTCAAGAGACGGGTATTAGTTTGGTAGGAGATGACATAGAGGGGAATCTGCGCGCAATCGTAAACTACGGCATCATGGCTATTATCCAAGAGCGTAATGGATATGCAGATGCTACAGACATGAGTAGCGAAGAAGCCACAAAGTTATATGACAAGGTGTTACATGAGGCAAAGGAATTGATGGTGCGCAAGAATCACGATTACGGAGAAGCATGGCGCGAAATGAGCAAAGAAGGTATTGTTGATATGATTCTCGCGAAAATCATCCGTATCAAGAATATATTGTCCAATAACGGCAAAACCATCGCCTCAGAAGGAACTGAAGGTAATTATTTCGACATCATCAATTACGCGATATTCGATTTAATACATTATACAAACGCATGAAAAAGAACCTTGCTTTACATATCACAGGCTCCGTTGCCCGCACATTACTCGCGATAACATTTCTGTTCTCAGGTTTTGTGAAGGCAGTTGATCCGTTAGGAACTGTTTACAAGATAGAAGACTACCTGAAAGCTTTCGGCGGTTTTGCTACCGACCTGCTTCCTTTAGCTGGAACTGCAGCAGTGTGTCTTATTGCTATTGAATGGATGTTGGGCATATGCATGTTAGCAAATATTCGCACGCATTGGACGAGTTGGTTAGCTCTTGCCTTCTACCTTGTCATGACGCCCCTTACGCTTTGGATTGCGTTAACCAATCCTATCAGCGACTGCGGTTGTTTTGGTGATGCATTGGTACTGACGAATTGGCAGACTTTCTGGAAGAATATAGTGCTGCTTAGTCTTGTCGTCATCCTATTGGCATGCTGCAAAGCTATTCCACAGACCTTTACGTGGCCGGCAGAGATAATCATTGCCGGTATCGGTTTAGGTGCGTTAATCAATATCATGTGTTACAGTTATAACCACCTGCCGCCTATGGATTTCCGTCCATATAAAATAGGTAATAACATTCCCGAATTGATGGAAATTCCAGAGGACGCTGAGCCGGATATCTATGAAACGACCCTGATATACGAGAAAGACGGTGTTCAACAATCCTTTACTCTGGAGAACTACCCGAAAGGAGATCCAGAGTGGAAATTTGTGGACCAGCAATCCGTACTTATCAAGAAGGGCTATGAAGCTCCTATTCATGACTTTGAAATCCTAACCATGGACTTCGATGATATCACGTATGATGTATTGGAATCCGAAGAACCCATCACGCTTGTAATCATCTATGAGATTAAGAAGATGAATCGCTCGCAAATGGATAAACTACGCTCTATCATTCACGAACGGAGTAAGGTGTATGTACTGACCGGTTCAGGAGAAGACGAAGTTATCGAACTGGCCGAGGAGTTAGGCTGGGACGAAGAGACCACATGGGCAACCTTCTGTTATACTGATCCCGTCACGCTGAAGACTATCGTGCGTGCAAATCCGGGACTGATTGTGGTGCAAAATGGAACAATTATAGAGAAAAAGAATTTTAAACAACTATAGAATATGGCAAGAATTAAAATGGTTGCAGGTAACTGGAAAATGAACAAGAACCTGCAGGAAGGTGTAGCGTTGGCTACCGAGTTGAAAGAAGCAGTAAAGAACCCCTCATGCGCCGTAGTTATCGGCACTCCGTTTATTCACCTGGCTACAGTAGCTGAGTTGTTGAAGGGTAGTCCTATTAAAGTGGCTGCAGAGAACTGCGCAGACCACGAGAAGGGTGCGTACACCGGAGAAGTAAGTGCAGAGAGGGTAAAATCCACAGGCGCCGAGTACGTAATATTGGGTCACTCGGAGCGCCGTCAGTACTATGCAGAAAGCTATGAGATGCTCGCTGAGAAAGTACGTCTGGCACTTGCAAACGGTCTGAAGGTTATCTTCTGTATCGGTGAGGTAAAAGAGGAGCGTGAGGCAGGCAAGCAAAACGAGGTAGTAAAGGCACAGCTTGAGGGTTCTGTATTCGGACTGAGCGCAGAAGAGTGGAAAAACATCACTCTGGCTTACGAACCCGTTTGGGCTATCGGTACGGGTCTTACGGCTACTCCCGCACAGGCACAGGAGATTCATGCTTTCATCCGTAGCCTCGTGGCAGAGAAATTCGGCAAGCAGGCAGCAGAGGACACGACGATTCTCTATGGCGGCAGCTGCAACGAGAAAAATGCTGCTGAATTGTTCGCATGTCCGGATATCGACGGTGGACTGATCGGTGGTGCAGCTCTCGTGGCTGAGAAATTCCTCGCCATCATCGCTGCACGATAAGTTAATCTACTAGTTAACTGGAAAGCAAAAAACTATGGCTCTTGTCAAGACCATAAATAGGAATGGAGAGATTCTCACTCCGCACATCGCGGATGACGTGTTCATGGCGGAGAACGCCACGGTTGTCGGCGATGTGACGGTTGGTGAGGGTTCGAGTCTGTGGTTCAATGCCGTACTGCGCGGGGACGTACCCACCCGCACGGCGCACAGCCCCCGCGAATTCCTGAGGCGAGAACCGCGTGGCCGGATCCAGAAACACAACGGAAACGCCCGCCCGGGACAGGCGATCCAGGAGCACCTTGCGCTTCGCGTCCGGCGACTTCATTTCCGAAAAGGCAACAACCTTGTAACCGAGGGCGAGTTCCGGACTCTCGGCGAAGTCGTCCGCCATCCACAGGTCGAACGGAACGCCTGCGGCGGAAACGCGCCGCACCTGCGCAGCGGCTTCCTTCGATTC